>CAIPBN010000627.1 GCA_903863315.1 uncultured Verrucomicrobiota bacterium
GAGGCGAGGAACGAGGGGGAAGCGCTGGGAGCGGTCACGGGATGAGAGACGGGGAGAAAACCCAGACGCCGATGGAAGGCCGGCATCGTCTTGGACTGCGGTGGCAGAGCGCAGCGGCGACACCGCTTTTGCCTCCCGCGGAGCGGAACCCGTGGTAGCCCGACCGCTCCGCGGGACGCCAAAGCGGCGTGGCGCTTCGCTTCCCGCCGCAGTCCAAGACGCTCCTCACCATTCGGGCGCGACTTGGTAGTCGTCGGGCACCTTGAGCTGTTCGGTTTTGAAGCGATAGATGGTCTTCACCTGTGCCGCTGTGGCTGTGCGCTCGAACCACGCGGCAGAGCACCACGGATACTGGTTGGCCACCGGCACCAGCTTGTGCTTCACCGCGTTCTGGTGTGTGTAGTTCAACCGGGCCAGATAGGACTTCTCGAATGTCAGTCGAGTTTCCCTGAAATTGAACCAGACCTGCCGACCGGGCGCAGCGTCGAGCTTGTTGACCCACTTCGCGGTCTTTTCGTGAAGCCTCCCGAGCATGACGGAAAGATTTTCCGCCCCAGCTTGCGGAGAGTGTGCAACGAAATGGTAGTGATTCGAAAAGACCGCCCACGCCTCGAAGTGCCAGCCGAAGTCTCGCGCCACCGTGAGCAACCCACGGTGCAATACAGCAAGCCGCGCTTTGCCTCGGAAGTGATGCTGCCGCAGATAGGTGCTCGCGGTGAGGAAATAGACGCCGCCTTCGGTCAAGCGGTGCAGCGGAGCATGCGGCCACGGCGTCTCATTCATGGTGGACGATTACAGCCTGCCGCCGCCCGCGAGATATTGCCAGCCCAACCGACCGCGTTTTGGACTGCGCCGGCAGAGCGCAGCGGCGACGGCGCTTTTCCGTCCCGCGGAACGGAACGAGTGCGCTTTAGTAGCCGAGCGAAGACCGCTCCGCAGGAAGCCAAAGCGGTGTCGCGCTTCGCTTGCCACCGCAGTCCAAGACGCGCCAAGACTTCGCTGCCATGAACCCCCACCACACCTTCCGCCCAAACCCCACTCCCTGCGGGCGCTCCCGCCGCGAGTTCCTTTGGCAGGCTGGCGCGGGCTTCGCGGGCTTGGGATTGCTGGACATCCTCCAGCGGGACGGTTTCTTCGCCTCCGCTCAGGCTGCGTCGCCGGTCGCCCAGTCACCGCTGGCACCGCGCGCGCCGCATTTTCCGACCAAGGCCAAGCACGTCATCTTCCTCTTCATGAACGGCGCACCCAGCCAGGTGGACACGTTCGATCCCAAGCCCGAGCTGGCGAAACATCACGGCAAGCCCTACGCCGGCAAGGTCAAGGCCGTCGGCTCGAACGGCCGGCCCATTGGCTACCTGATGCAGACGCCGTTCGAGTTCAAGGCGCACGGGCGCAGCGGCCTGCCCGTCAGCAGCCTGTTCCCGCATACGTCCAAGTTCGCCGACGACCTCTGCGTGCTGCGCTCCCTCTACACGGACACGGCGGCGCACGCGTCCGGCTGCCTCCAGATGAACACGGGAAGCATCTTCATCGGGCGGCCCAGCCTCGGCGCGTGGTTGAGCTACGGCCTCGGCACGATGAACGCCGCTCTGCCGAGCTTCGTGGTGATGACCGACCCACGCGGCGGGCCGATTGGCAGCGCGTCCAACTGGACCGCCGGCTACATGCCCGCCGCGTATCAGGGCACGCTCTTCCGCAGCAGAGGCAACCCGCTGCTCGACCTCGCCACGCCCGAGGGCGTCAGCCCGCGCGCGCAACGCCGCTCGCTCGACCTGCTCGCGGAGCTGAACGAGCAGCACCGCCGCGAACGCCCGCAGGAGTCCGAGCTGGCCGCGCGCATCCTCTCCTACGAACTCGCCTACCAGATGCAGACCAGCGCGGCGGGCGTCGTGGACTTGAAGGACGAACCCGCCGCGACGCGCGAGCTTTACGGCCTCGACCACCCGCTCACCGCCGACTTCGGGTCGAAGTGCCTCGTCGCACGCCGGCTCATCGAGAAGGGCGTGCGCTTCGTGCAGCTCTACTCCGGCGGCGGCCATCTCGAAGACACCTGGGACGGCCACAGCGATTGCATCAAGAAC
>CAIPBN010000628.1 GCA_903863315.1 uncultured Verrucomicrobiota bacterium
AGAATCATGTGCTCCGGCACGCCGGTGACAATCTGCGGGTCGAGGTCCGACGGCTCGGAGCCGTTGCCGCGATGGAGAATCATCTTCCCCGGCGAGACGGCAGGGCCGGAGCCAAAGCCGGGGTCGGCCTTCGTGCCGCCACTACTTGGCGCGCTCGGCTGGTCCGCAGACTTCTTGCAACCCACGAGCAAGGCGGCCAGGCAGACGGCGGTGAACAGTGCTTTCATGGCGATGAGCCTTTCGATTTTGCCGTGGTCAGGGAAGCGCAAAGTGCGAGGCAGCCAGCCGATGCTGTGGACAGTGATCTTCTTTTGAAGACTCGTGCTGGCATGCGGTTGGGATTCTCTGGTGGCGAGTGCTCAACCGCAGCTTTGCCCGGGGTGATGTTGGCGGAAGCGCATGGCCAACGGTCGGTCCCAACGTTGACACTGGTATTCTACCTGCTAGAATTAAGTCCGTTCAGCATGGTTGCAGAAGGCAATCTGCGGGCAAGTCAGCAATAATTATAACCCGCCTTCTGTGCGTCCGCGCCGTGCTCTCAAGCAAAAATGAAAACACAAAAAAGCAACAAGGCGGGCTTCACGCTCGTGGAAATCATGATCGTGGTGGCCATCATCGGCCTGCTCGCCGCAATCGCCATTCCGAACTTCGTGAAGGCGCGTGCCACCGCTCAGAAAAACTCCTGCATCGCCAACCTCAAGCAGATTGACGGTGCGGTTCAGCAGTGGGCGCTGGAAAACAAGAAGGTTGCCACGGATACCTATGCGACGACGGACGCCACGTTGCTGGCCTATCTGAAGGGTTCGGTGCTCCCCGCCTGCCCTGGTGGTGGCACTTACTCCGCCGGTGCGACGGTTTCCGCTGCGCCGACCTGCTCGCAGTCCACGGTCGGGCACACCCTCTGAGTGGTGGGATTCTCATCGAGGCTTGGAGCAGCGATGCGCCAAGCCTTTTTTTTACCATGACGTTTCTCAATCCCCCAACAAAGGCCGATTATGAGCCAAGGAACAAGCCGCCGTGGGTTTACCCTGGTGGAAATAATGATCGTGGTTGCGATCATAGGACTGCTGGCCGCCTTGGCGGTTCCTAACTTCATCAAGGCACGCGCCAACGCCCAAAAAAACTCCTGCATCGCCAACTTGCGGTTGATCGACAGCAGCGTTCAGCAATGGGCGTTGGAAAACAAGAAGGTGTCCACGGACACCTACCTGCTCTCAGACTCCGGGTTGTTGGGTTACTTCAAGGGTTCAATTCTTCCCTATTGTCCGGGAGGCGGGACCTACTCTCCCGGCACCGTGGTGGCGGAGTTGCCCACCTGTAGTTTTTCAAATTTGGGTCATACCCTGTGAGCTGGCACGACCATGTGCATGAGCGTCGCGCCCGCACCGCAGCAATCCGGTGCGGGCTTTTCTTTTGGAGGCGTTTAGTCCGGGATGGAAGCCACTGTTGCCATTGAGAACCTGCGGGTGGAATACCGCAGCCGCGAGTTGGGGCTGGCCACCAAGGTTGCGGTGCGGGGCTTGAGCCTCGCCGTGGGGCAGGGGGAGGTGTTTGGCTTTCTAGGACCCAACGGGGCGGGCAAGACCTCCACCATGAACGTGTTGCTGGGGTTTGTGCCGCCCAGCGCCGGGTCCGCACGCATCTTCGGGGTGGACGTGCGCGAACCCATCGCCCGTCAGCGGATTGGCTACCTGCCGGAGCAGACCTATTACTACAAATTCCTGACTGCGGAAGAGCTGCTGCACTTCTACGCGGGGATCTTCCAGATTCCTCCCGCCGAGCGGGGGGCGCGGGTGGATCAGGTCTTGAAGCTGGTTGAACTGGAGCACGCCCGGAAACGGCAGCTAAAGACTTACTCCAAGGGCATGCAGCAACGCGCGGGGCTGGCGCAGGCGCTGATTAACAATCCTGACCTGCTGATCTTGGATGAACCCACGAGCGGGCTTGATCCCATCGGCCGCATGAAGGTCCGGGAGATCATCCAGCGGCTCAAGAACGAGGGTAAAACCGTGTTCTTTTCCTCCCACGAGCTGGGGGAGGTGGAGACGGTCTGTGATCGCGTCGCCATTCTACACCAGGGCGAATTGAAGGCAGAAGGTCGGGTCGCGGATTTGGTCGCCCAGCATGCCGCCAGCTTGGAACAGGTGTTTCTGAAATTGGTGGGCTATCATCCACACCCATGAACACCGTCTGCAGCCTGGCGAAGGTCGTGGTGCTGGAGATGGTCCGGCGCAAGGATTTCTACGTGCTCTTCATCCTGACGGTGCTGCTGACCGGCACGGCAGGGAGTGTGAACTTGTTCAACGACCGGAGCATCGTCCGCTATCTCAAGGAGATTTGCCTGCTGCTCATCTGGCTCTCCAGCCTCGTCATGGCCATCACCTGCACGGCCCGCCAGATCCCGATGGAACGCGAACAGCGCACCATCTTTCCGTTGCTTGCCAAGCCTGTGACCCGCGGGCAATTCCTGCTGGGCAAGTTCCTCGGCTGCTGGCTGGCGGTCGGCATGGCGCTGGCGGTGTTCTACTTTTTCTTCGGGCTGGTGAGCGCTTCCCGGGAGCAGCAGTGGCCGGTGCTGAATTACGTGCAGGCCGCCTGGCTGCACTGGGTGATGCTGGGAGTGGTGGTGGCCTTCACGCTGTTGGGGTCGATCGTGTTCGCCGCCCCGTCCTCCAACGGCACGATTTGTTTCGTGGTTTCGGTCGGCATTTTGCTGCTGGGAAGGCATTTGAACAAAGTCGCGCTCGGGCTGCCCCAGCCGTGGCAGTCGTTGCTATACGGCTCCTACTTTGTCATCCCGCATCTCGAACTCTTCGATGTCCGTGACCTAATCATCCACAACTGGGAGCTCATCCCGTGGGGCATGGTGGGCTTGGCAACGCTCTACGCGGCGGCCTACGCCGCCGTCTTTTTGCTGGCCGCCATCTGGGTTTTCCGCCGCCGGCCGCTCAACTGATGTCGTCTCACCCGTTGCTTGTTTCCGCGCTTGCACTGGCAGTGGCCCTTGCGGCTGGCGGACGTTTGCTGGTTGATCAGCAGGCCCAGCGGCAGGAAACCGGCTCCGTGTTGAAGCTCCTGCTTGGCGAGAGCCGGCGGGCCTTTGCCATGCACGTCTTCCTCAAGGCGGATGCTTACTTTCATCAGGGCTTCTACCCCTCAGTGTTCGATTCCCCGGCGGCTGCGGAGGCCAAAACTCATCTGGTGGAGGCGACGGAAGAAAACCATCACCACGAGCACAATCACGGCCACGCCCACAACCAGCATCGCGACTGGATTGAAGCCTTCGGCTGCCACTTCCAGCCGTCGGAGCATCGGCATCTCGAAGGTCTGGGGCAGGCGCGGGAAATCCTGCCCTGGCTGCGGCTGGCGGCGGAGCTGGACCCCCAGCGCGTGGAGACCTACACCGTCACGGCCTACTGGCTCCGCGAACAGCTGAACCAGGTCAAGGAAGCCGAGGCTTTTCTGCGGGAGGGCCTGCGGGCCAACCCCGACAGCTACGAAATCCTTTTTGAACTCGGCCGCCTCTACGCTGAGAACGATCGGGATGTGCCCCGCGCGCGCATCGTGCTGGAGCTGGCCGTTGAGAAATGGTTGCGCCAGGAAGCCAGCAAGGTCAGCCCGGACCATGTCAGCTACCGCCAAATCCTCGGCCAGCTTGCCGCACTGGAAGAGCGGGCGGGCAACTTGGAGCGCGCCCTCGCGCACTACTTCCGCGTTTATCAAGTCTCGCCCAACCCGGCGACGGTGCAGAAGCGGATCGAGGAACTGCGCGCGAAGCTGGCCGCGCCTCAGAAGCCGCCGCCCTGAACCGACGGTTTCGCCTTTGCTGGCCGAGAAACTCGCTGGGCAAAGCCCGGTCGGCCCCCTACGCTAGACAGGCAATAAACATGTCAACCACCTCCGGCCAGCCGGTTGCACCATGCTGAAAGTGAAGGACACCCTGCGGTCCACCGTGCATCTCACCTTCGATGGCCGGGTGATCAAGGCCTATCACGGGCCCAATGCCGACGCGCGGTTCGCCAATGAGGTCAAGGTGTTGCGCCATCTGGAGGCGCGCGGCTGCGGGTTTGTGCCCCGGCTTCTGGAGGCGGATGCGGAGAAGCTGCGCATTATCACCTCCAACTGTGGTGGCCGTGTGGAGCATCTGGACGCGGCGCGCACGCGCGAGCTGTTCGCGGAACTGGAGCAGTTTGGCGTGCGCCACGAGGACCCCGACATGCGCAATGTCACCTACCGCCAGTCTGATGGCCGTTTCTGCATCATTGATTTTGAGTTCGCCACGATTCTGCCCGGGTTTGAATAGTTCCGCCGCACATGGACA
>CAIPBN010000629.1 GCA_903863315.1 uncultured Verrucomicrobiota bacterium
ATCATCGAGGTGGACAAGGACGGGAAGATTCAGAAGGAAGTGAAGCTCAAGCGCAACAAGCCCAACGCCCACAGCGACACCCGGCTCGTCCGCAAGATCGCCAACGGCAATTACCTCGTGGCCCACGAAGCCGACGGCGCGGTCCGTGAGTATGACACTACGGGCAAGGTGGTGTGGGAGTTCGATGTCCCGCTATTCGGCAAGGAGAAGAAGGGCGGCCACGGCCCGGAAGGTTTTGGCAACTCGGTGTTCAGCGCTGTGCGGCTCGCGAATGGCAACACGCTCATCGGTGCCGGCAACGGGCACAGCGTTCTCGAAGTCACGCCCGCGAAGGAAATCATTTGGAAAGTCGAGCAGAACGACCTGCCCGGCATCACGCTCGCGTGGGTCACCTGCGTCGAGCGCCTCGCTAATGGCAACACGATGATCGGCAACTGCCACGCTGGTCCGAACAACCCGCAGTTCATCGAGGTGACCAAGGACAAGAAGGTCGTGTGGTCCTTCAAGGACTTCAAAAACTTCGGCAACTCCATGCCCGTGCAGCATGTGCTCGGGGCGAAGAAGTGAGCTGGGTGAGGACATGGCAGTGCGGAGGCCCGCCGCGTCTTGGACTGCGGTGGCAGAGCGCAGCGGCGACACCGCTTTGGCGTGCTCCGAAGCGGCTCTGCGCCGTGATTGGGAGGGGAATGTGTGAACTGTTCTGGCGAACGACAGGCCGCTTCGCGGGAAGCCAAAGCGGCGTGGCGCTTCGCTTCCCGCCGCACTCCAAAACGACTAGGGCTTCCCGACGGCTTGGGTTTGCAGTCTGCGTGGTTGCGGTGCTCTTCACGCTGCATCCAGCACCTGCCGCCGAGCCTACTCCCGCTGGCCTGGAGTTCTTCGAGCGCAAGGTCCGCCCGTTGCTCGCCGAGCATTGCTACTCCTGCCACGGTGCGGAGAAGCAGAAGGGCCATCTTCGCCTCGACTCGCCCGGTGCCATTCGGGCGGGTGGCGAAGGCGGCGCGGTCCTCGTCCCGGGCGAGCCGGAGAAGAGCCGACTCGTCATTGCGGTTGGCTACCAAAACGCGGACCTCAAGATGCCGCCCAAGCAGCGGCTCACCGCGCGGCAGGTCGCGGACTTGACCGAGTGGGTGAAGCTCGGCGCACCGATGCCCGCAGGCGAAGCGCCCGTTGCCGCCGTGCGCAAGGAATTTCAAATCACCGCGAAGGACCGGGCGCACTGGGCATTTCAGCCGGTGCGGAAGCCCGCCGTCCCCGCGATCGGCAATCGGCAATCAGCAATCGCTAATCCGATTGACGCCTTCATTCTCGCCAAGCTCGCTGCGAAGAACCTTCCCCTGAACCCTCCCGCCACCTCGCGCGAACTGGTTCGCCGCGCCTACTACGACCTGACCGGCCTGCCCCCGACGCCCGCCGAGGTGGAGGCGTTTGCCACCGACAAATCGCCGCGCGCATGGGAGCAGTTGATTGACCGCCTGCTCGACTCGCCGCGCTATGGCGAGAAGTGGGGCCGCCACTGGCTCGACCTCGTGCGCTTCGCCGAGAGCAACAGCTACGAGCGCGACGGCGACAAGCCCAACGCTTGGCGCTTTCGCGACTACGTCATTCGCGCCTTCAACAGCGACAAGCCCTACGACCGCTTCCTCCGCGAGCAGCTCGCCGGTGACGAACTTCCCGCGCCTGACGCCGACGCCTTGATTGCCACCGGCTTCTACCGCCTCGGCATCTGGGACGACGAACCCGCCGACCGCGAGCTGGCCCGCTACGACAGCCTCGACGACATCGTAGCGACGACCAGCCAGGCATTCCTCGGCCTCACCGTGGATTGCGCGCGCTGCCATCACCACAAAATCGACCCCATCCCGCAGCAGGACTACTACCGCCTGCTCGCGTTCTTCCAGAACGTGAACCACTACCGCAATGGCGGGCCGACGGATGAAGTCGCATTGTTCACCACGGAAGCGGAGAAGGCGGCGCACGCCGTCCGGGTGCGCGAGGTCGAGCGTCGCCGCGACGAAGTGCAGGCCAGCATCACCGCGCTGGAGAAACTGTTCCGTGATCGGCTCGCCAAGAACGAGGCGGCCCCGCTCTCGGACACCGCCTTGCCGCGCGACCTCGACGATCTGCAATTCCGCTACTACCGCGACACGTGGGACAAGCTCCCCGACTTCACGCTCATCAAGGCCGAAACCGTCGGCAAACTGCCGAGCGGTCTCTTCGACATCGGTCTTCGCACACGCAACACCGCCTTCGGCTTCGTCTTCGAGGGCGCGCTCATCGTGCCGAAGGATGGTGATTACACTTTCCACCTCGACAGCGACGACGGCTCGCGCCTGAGCGTGGACGGCAAGCAAGTGCTCCTCTACGACGGCATTCACGGCGAGGGCAACGAACGGTTCGCCACCGTGCGCCTGAGTCAGGGCCGCAAGCCCATCAAGCTCGAATACTTCCAGCGCCATAACGGCCTCGGCCTCACCGTCGCTTGGTCCGGCCCCGGCTTCACGCGCCGCGCGCTCTCGACCTCCTCAGAACCAGTGCGCGCCGTGAAGAATAAGTCGCCCAAATCAGATTTCACCCAGCTCATCCGCACCGAAGGCCCGCGTGTGCTGGGCGTGGAGCAGGCCAAGAATTACCAGTCGCTGAAAAAGGAACTGGAGCAGCTCAAGCCTGAGAAAGTGGCTGGGGAGAAGGCGCTGGTCGTCTCTGAGCGCGGAGCCGTCCCGCCGCCCACGCACTTGCTGGCGCGTGGTAATCCTGCGCTGGCCGGCGACGTGGTTGAGCCGGGCTTCATCGAAGTGCTCAACACGCCTGCGCCGGTCATTCCCAAGCCCGCCGCCAATGCGACCACGAGCGGTCGCCGCACCGTGCTGGCGAACTGGATTACGTCCCCAGCGAACCCGCTCACCGCGCGTGTGATGGTGAACCGCCTCTGGCAGCATCACTTCGGGCGGGGCCTCGTCCGCTCGGCCAGCAACTTCGGCACGCAGGGCGACCGGCCCACGCACCCCGAGTTGCTCGACTGGTTGGCGAGCGAGTTCGTCGCGCGCGGCTGGAGCATGAAGGCGATGCACCGGCTCATCATGAACTCCCAGGCGTATCGCATGTCGTCGCACGGCAACGCGGCGGCACTCCAGGCCGATCCGGCAAACGACCTGTTCTGGCGCTTCGATCCGCGCCGGCTTACCGCCGAGGAGATTCGCGATTCCATCCTCGCCATCAACGGCACGCTGAACCCGAAGATGTTCGGCCCGAGCATCTTTGTGGATATTCCGCGCGAGGTGCTCGTGGGGCAATCGCAGCCGGGCAAAGGCTGGGGCAAGTCGCCGCCCGAGGAGCAGGCGCGCCGCAGCATCTACATCAAGGTGAAGCGCTCGCTGCGCCCGCCGATTTTGGAGAGCTTCGACGTGGCCGAGACCGACCGCTCCGCCCCCGTGCGTTTCGCGACCGTGCAGCCCACGCAAACGCTGGGGATGCTGAACAGCGCGTTCCTCAACGAGCAGGCCGCAGTCTTCGCCACGCGCCTGCGCAAAGAAGCTGGCGACGACGTGACCAAGCAAGTCCGCCTCGGCCTCCAGCTCGTCACCACACGCCCGCCGACCGACGCCGAAGTGCAGCGCAGCCTCGGCCTCATCGCTGCCCTGCGCGCTCAGGAGAACGCCTCGGCTGAAGTCGCGCTGAAGTATTTCTGCCTGATGGCGCTGAACCTGAACGAACTGGTTTATGTGGATTGAGCCCGGAGACATTTGCCTGTGAACACTCCCAACTTCTGCCACCGCACGCGCCGTGAGTTTCTTTGGGAAGCCGGTGCCGGCTTCACCGGTCTCGCCATGACCGGCCTGCTCACCGCTGACAAGTTCTTCGCCGGAAACGCGAGTGCCGCCACGCCCTTCGTCAACCCGCTCGCTCCAAAGCAGGGTCATTTCAAAGGCAAGGCCAAGAGCGTCATCTTCCTCTTCATGTATGGCGGGCCGAGCCAGGTGGACACGTTTGATTACAAGCCGGAGCTCTACAAACTCGACGGCAAGACCATCCCCGTAAAAACCTTCGGGCGCGGCGGCAAGAAGAACGAAGGCCGCGTCGTCGGGCCAAAGTGGACCGGCAAGCCCTACGGCCAAACCGGCAAGTGGGTCAGCGACCTTTTCCCGAACCTCGCCGGCTGTGTGGACGACATCGCGTTCATCCACTCGATGATGGCTGACTCGCCCATCCACGGCTCGGCGATGCTCCAGATGAACACCGGCAAGGTGCTCTCCGGCAGCCCGTGCCTTGGCTCGTGGGTGAACTACGGCCTCGGCAGCGTGAACGAGAATCTTCCCGGCTTTGTGGTCATGCTCGACCCCACCGGCGGCCCCATCAGCGGCGCGAAGAACTGGTCCAGCGGTTACATGCCCGCGAGCTACCAGGCCACCATCATGCGCTCGGCAGGCGACCCCATTCTCGACCTCCAGCGCCCCGCCACGATGAACGAGGCCTCTCAGCGGCGCTTCCTCGACACGCTCAAAGAATTCAACTCCGAGCACCAAGCCCCGCGCGCCGACAACAGCAACCTCGCCGCCCGCATCGCCAGCTACGAAATGGCCTTCAAGATGCAGAGCAGCGCGCCCGACGCCGTGGACTTGAGCAAGGAGACCGAGGCCACCAAGGAACTCTACGGCATCAACGACAAGCGCACCGAGGACTTCGGCCGCCGCTGCCTGCTCGCCCGTCGGCTTGTCGAGCGCGGCGTGCGCTTCATCCAGCTCTACTCCGGCGGTGCGCACAACGACGACAACTGGGACGCCCACGGCGACCTAGTGAAGAACCACACGCATCACGCGGGCCGCACGGACAAGCCCATCGCCGGCCTGCTCAAGGACCTCAAGCAGCGCGGTCTGCTCGACAGCACGCTCATCATTTGGGGCGGCGAGTTCGGCCGCCAGCCCACGGCGGAATACGCCACCGGCACCGGCCGCGACCACAACGCCTACGGCTTCACGATGTGGATGGCCGGCGGCGGCATCAAGGGCGGCACCACCGTCGGCGAGACCGACGAACTCGGCGGCTCCGCCGTGACCGACCGCTTCCACGTAAAGAACCTCCACGCGACCGCGCTGCATCAGATGGGCCTCGACCCCGACAAGCTGACTTACTTTTACGGCGGCCTCGATCAGAAACTCGTAGGCGTGGAGGGTGCGGAGCTGATGACGAAGATTGTTTCCTGAGCTTGCGCGGAGGGCTTGAACTGCACGTCTGGCGCAAGGTTTGGGTTACAGTTGCGCAGGACACCGCTGGCTCCTTGCCCGATTCGTAGCGGACGCTGTCAGTTGATTGCCACTTTGCAATTTGCACCTCCCGGCTGGCGACTTACCTTCCGCGCCGCATGTCGAAGTCGCCGCCCGCCAATCTCTTCCGCCTGCGCGGCGTGCGGCACAACAACCTCAAGGGCTTCGACCTCGATTTGCCGCTCGGCAAGCTCATTGTCGTCACCGGATTGAGCGGCTCCGGCAAGAGTTCGCTCGCGTTCGACACGCTCTTCGCCGAGGGACAGCGGCGCTACATCGAGACCTTCTCGCCCTACGCGCGGCAGTTCTTCGACCGCATGGACAAGCCGGCGGTGGACAGCATCGAGGGCATCCCGCCCGCCATCGCCATCGAGCAGCGCAACGCCGTCCGCAGCACGCGCAGCACCGTCGGCACGATGACGGAAATCTGCGACCACCTGAAAGTCCTCTGGCCGCACCTCGCGTCGCTGCACTGCCGGAAGTGCGGGAAGCCGGTGGAGAAGGAGCCGCCGCAGAAGGTGTGGGAGCGGGTGAATGCGGAACGCGGAACGCGGAACGCGGAATGCCTGGTGACCTTTGACCTCGCGTTGACCGAGAAGCTCTCGCTCAAGGAATCGCTCGAACTCATCGCGAAGCAGGGCTACCAGCGACTGCTGGTGGATGGGGAAGTTGTGCGCCTCGACGACGCAGCGACTCAAACGGCAATCAGCAATCGGCAATCGGTAATCACCGTGGTTCAAGACCGGCTTCGTCTCGCGTCGGAGAACCGCGCCCGCTTCATCGAAGCCTGCGAGCAGGCCTACCATTTTGGCAAAGGCAAGCTGGCCGTTCAGCTCCTCCCAACCGCCACGACGCAAAACCCCAGACCCCATCCGCCAGACCCCATCCGCTTTTCCTCCCGCTTCCACTGCGCCGCCTGCGACCTCGACTACCGCGAGCCGAGTCCCGCGCTCTTCAGCTTCAACCACCCCGTCGGCGCGTGTCCGACATGCAAGGGCTTCGGGCGCACCATCGGTATTGACTACGAGCTCGCGCTTCCCGACCACTCGCTCACGCTGGCCGATGGTGCGGTGAAGCCCTGGCGCACCGGCGCCGGCGCGGAGTCGCTGGCTGACCTCGCGAAGTTCTGCAAGAAGCTCGGCGTGCCGATGAACGTCCCCTTCCGCGAGTTGAGCGAGGCCCACCAACGCTGGATCATCGACGGCGACCCCGGCTACGACTCCAGCGACCCCGCCAATTCCTGGCCGAAGAAGTGGTATGGCGTGAAAGGCTACTTCCGCTGGCTGGAGAGCAAGAGCTACAAGATGCATGTCCGCGTGCTGCTTTCGCGCTATCGCAGCTACACGCGTTGTCCGGCGTGCGACGGGCGGCGATTTCAGCCGGAGGCGCTGCTGTATCGCGTTGCACTCGGCGAAGAGGATAGAGGATTGAAGATAGAAGATAGAAACCACGACGCACTCCCCTCTCCATCTTCTACCCTCTATCCGCTATCCTCTCTTTCTTTGTCCGACTTCTACGCCCTCCCCGTCAGCCGCGCACTCGAAGTCATGGAAGCCTTCGCCCGCCAACACGGAACACGGAACGCGAAACACGCCACGAACCCCATCCACCACGCATTGGAAGAAGTCCGCTCCCGCCTGGCCTTCCTCGCCGAAGTCGGCCTCGGCTATCTCACACTCGACCGCGCCACGCGCACGCTCTCCGGCGGCGAGACTGAGCGCGTGAACCTCACCACCTGCCTCGGCACGCGCCTCGTCAACACGCTCTACGTCCTCGACGAACCCAGCGTCGGCCTGCACCCGCGTGACACCGCGCGCCTCGTCACCATCCTCCAGCGTCTCCGTGACCTCGGGAACACCGTCATCGTCGTCGAGCACGAAGCCGCCGTGATGCGCGCCGCCGACCAGATTGTGGACCTCGGTCCAGGTCACGGCGAGACGGGCGGGGAGCTTGTCTTTCAAGGCACGCTCGCCGAGTTGCTCAAACACCCCGTCTCGCTCACCGGGCAATACTTGAGCGGGCGGAAGCAGGTGACGGGGAAAGTAATCAGTAATCAGTGTTCAGGAACCAGTCAGAACGCTGCAAAGCGACCGAATGCACTACTGAACAATGAACACAGGCTCACTCTTTCTGGAGCAAGCGCCCACAACCTCAAGAACCTCACCGTTTCCATCCCACTCGGCCGATTTGTCTGCCTCACCGGTGTGAGCGGCTCCGGCAAGTCCACCCTCGTCCGCGACTGCCTGCTGCCCGCGCTTGAAGCCAAGTTGCAAGCCACGCAAGCCATCGCCAAAGCCTCTGACCGCCTCGACACTGAAGCGAGCAGTGAAAGTGACGACTCCGAGCAATCGGCAATCAGCAATCGGCAATCGGTAACGCTCACCGGCGCGGAGCATCTGAGCCGCGCCATCCTCGTGGACCAAAGTGCGTTGGGCAAAACCCCACGTTCCAACCCCGCCGTTTACATCGGGGCCTTCGACGACTTGCGCGACCTCTTCGCCGCAACCGAGTTGGCGAAGCAGCGCGGCCTCAACGCCAGCGCCTTCAGCTTCAACTCCGCCGTCGGCCAGTGCGACCGCTGCCGCGGCGCGGGCTTTGAGAAGATTGAAATGCAGTTCCTCAGCGACATCTTCATCAAGTGCCCGGCGTGCGAGGGACGGCGGTATCGGGCGCACATTCTGGAAGTGAAGGTCGAGGCGGCGGGAAAGGTAATTAGTGAGGAAGCAATTAGTAAGAAGTCACCGAAGCGCGCGAGCCCCAAGTCCCCACTAATCACTAATTACTCTTGGTCCATCGCGGATTTGCTCTCCGCCAGCGTGGACGAAGCCCTCGCCTTCCTCGCCGCGCTGCCGGACTCCAAGCCTGCCCAGCGCGCCGCCGCCGCTCTTCGCGTGTTGCAGGAAGTCGGCCTCGGCTACCTTCGGCTAGGCCAGCCCATCAACACGCTCTCCGGCGGCGAAAGCCAGCGCCTGAAGCTTGCGGCGCACCTCGCCGAATCCATAGGAGACGAAGTGAGGAGTCTCACTTCAAAAGCCACCGTGGAAGAGGTCCGCGCCTGGGCCGCGGAGCGAAAGAGCCTGCCACCCCAGATGCCAGATGCCAGACCCCATCCCCTCCCGACAAGTCAGAGACTCCTCACGTCGTCTCCTACCTTGTTCATCTTCGACGAACCCACCACCGGCCTGCACTTCGACGACGTGCGCGTGCTCGTCGCCGTCTTCCAGCGCCTAGTGGACGCGG
>CAIPBN010000630.1 GCA_903863315.1 uncultured Verrucomicrobiota bacterium
AGCAGGATGGTCTTGCGGATGCGATCATTCAGTCCCAGCGCGCTGGTCGGAGTGCGCGTGAGCTTGTCCGCCTCCAGTTTGGCGTAGCGATCCTGAGAGGACAGCCAGCGGCTCAATGGCTTGCGGTCGTCGTGGTTGACACAATGCTGTAGATGCTGGGCGTTGCCCTTCCAGATTAGGCTTTCCGTGTGGCCATCATCCGCGTAGCGACCGCAGGTCCGCCGGAAGATGAGCTCGCGCGGGGGATAGAGCGAACCACGCAGCGGTCGGCCATTAATGCAATAGTAGAACGAGCTGATGTAGGCATGTGTGTCCGCAGACGGCTGGAGCGCGGCCAATTCGGCGCCCAGTTCGTTGGTCAGCACGTAGTCGGCACCCAGCACCATCACCCATTCCGTGCGAACGAGATCAATGCCTTGGTTCAACTGATTCCACGGGTTGTCGAACTTGCGCTGCATCACCTCGACATTCGGGAACCGGGCGCAGATGGCCAAGGTCTCGTCCGTGCTGAAGCTGTCCATGACGATGACCCGGGCTGCCCACTTGAGTTGGCCGAGCGTGCGGTCCAGATTTGCTTCCTCATTGAACGCAAGCACCACGGGGGTGATGGCGGCGGGAAAGCTGGATTCAGGCGGGGCGCTCATGTTTGAACCGTCGCTGGCCGGGCACGCTGGCCAACCAGAAATTCATAGACCTGACCGAGTTGCTCTGCCGCCTGGCCCCAGGAGTATTCGGCGCGCACCCAGGTGCGACCCCGTGCGCCCATATGCTGAAGTTCGTCACGCGTCCGGGCCAGTGCTTGCGCGAGCGCGGGGCGGAGGGCGTCGCGGCCCGGCGGCACACACCAGCCGCACTGGTGGGACTCGACCCCGGTCCACGGGGTGGCCGTGGTGGTGATCACCGGCACACCGCAGCCCAACGCCTCGGCGATGACCAGTCCGAAATTCTCGCTGTAGCTGGGGAGCACAAACAAATCCGCCGCAGCGTAGCTCGCCCACTTGTCGTCGTCGCCCACCGGGCCGACCAGGTGGCAGCTTTGCTCCAATCCAGCGGCGCGGATCGCCGCGACCACTTCGGCCGCGTGGCCACCGTCGTCGTCACCGGCGATCACCAGTTCCCAGCTCGGCGGCTTCAGCTCGGACCAGACGGCGATGAGGTCCAGCAGTCCCTTCTTCGGATGCACGCGCGAGAGGAACAGCGCGCGGCGCATGGGCGCAATGGTCGGAGGCAAATCTGTCGGCGCAAACGCGACGCCGTTGGGAATCATCGCAATCGGCTGGCGGCAGCCCAGGGTGCGCAGGTCTTCAGCTTCCTCGGCTGACGTCGCGTGCAGCAGCGTGGCGGCGGCGAGCGTGCGACGCTGGTAAACGTGCCACGCGAGCCGCTTGCCCCAACTGTGATGGCGGATCGCCCAACTGGTGAGCATACCGCGCGGGCTGATGACGAAGGGCCGTCGCGTGGCCCGCGCCACACGGGCGGCCAGATAGTTAGTGCCCAGCCACACCCCGTTGTCATGCAGGATGGAAAGCTTGTCACCGGCCAAGCGTTCGCGGAGCGCCTGCGCGAAGCCCCGGGAATAACGGGTCGCGCGGCTGAACCGGGTGGCGCAGGGCACCAGTGTGACACCCACCTGAGCCTCCCGAGGCCGCAGCGGCGGCGAGAACTGCTCCTGAAAATCCAGCGCCACCACCTGCGCTCCGTAGCCCGCGCGGACCAACGCATCGGCCAAGGCCGGCACGCTGCGCGAGGGCCCGCCGCTCTCGGGAACGAGCGCGGCCACGGTGAGGACGACTTGCATGGCCAGCCCGTGGCGTCAAAAACCCGCGCACGCCTGCGCTACACGCTGCGATTCTTCCACGGTGATTTCCGGGAACATCGGCAGTGAGAGGATGCGGCCAGCGAGCGCCTCGGCGACCGGGAAGTCACCAGGCTTGTGGCCCAAATCTTGATACGCCTCCTGGAGGTGGACAGGAATTGGATAATGGATGCCGTGTGAAATGCCTGCGGCATCGAGCGCCTTCTGCAGGTCGGCCCGCCGGTCCGTCTGCACCACGTAGAGATGCCAGACCGGATTGGCCCAGGGCGCGACCTGGGGAAGACCGAGCTTCGTGCCGTCCAGCAGTTCCGCGTAACGCGCGGCCGCGGCCCGGCGCTGGTCGTTCCATTGCGCGAGATGGCGGAGCTTCACGCGGAGGATCGCGGCCTGCACGGTGTCGAGGCGCGAGTTATAGCCCTTCATCGTGTGCACGTATTTTACCTTTTGGCCGTAGTTGCGCAGGAGGGAGACGCGTTCGGCGAGTTCGGGGCGGTTGGTGACGATGGCCCCGCCGTCGCCGTAGGCGCCAAGGTTCTTGCCGGGATAAAAACTGAAGCCGCTGATGTCGCCGATGGTGCCGCACAGCCGACCTTTGTAAGTCGCCCCGTGGCCCTGCGCGGTGTCCTCGACGATGGCGAGCTGGCGGTCTTTGGCGATCTGCAGCAGCGGGTCCATGTCCGCCGGGTGGCCGTAGAGATGCACGGGCATGATCGCCTTGGTGCGCGGGGTCAGCGCGCGTTCCACGGCTTTCACATCAATGCAATAGAAGTCCGGATCGCAGTCCACGAGCACGGGCCGCGCGCCGGTGTTCGAGATGGCGAGCACGCTGGCGATGTAGGTGTGCGTGGGCACGATCACCTCGTCGCCGAGGCCGATATTCAGGGCGCGCAAGGCAAGGTGCAGCGCGTCGGTGCCGTCGCCCACGCCGATGCAATGCGGGGCGTGGTTAAAGGCTGCGAATTCTTTTTCGAACTCGCGGGTGTCCTCGCCGAGGATGAAGTCGCCGCGGCCCACGGCGCGCAACATGGCGGCGTCAATCTCGGGCTGGATGTTGTGATACTGGCGGCGGAGGTCAACGAACTGGATGGATGTTTTTTGCATGGAACGAGAAAGGGTTGGGAGGATGGCTTACTTGGGGCCGGTCACGCGCACGAGACGGCGGCCGCCCACGAGCAGCCAGCGGGTGTTCGTATCGGGACAGACGGCCGTGGTGTCTGCGCCGAACTCCAGCTTGCGGCCCGTCTCGGAGACCCAGCCGCGCACCTTGGCGGAGACGCCGGTGACAAGCGCGTGGTCCGGAACATCCTGCGTGACGACGGCTCCCGCGCCGACCATCGCGAACCGGCCGACGGTGACGCCACACACGATGATGGCACCCGCCCCGAGACTCGCGCCGCGCTTGATGCGGGTGGGCACGAGCCAGTCCTTGGTATGATAACGGGCGGCGGCCAAAGGCAGGCGCGGCGAGCGGGGCATCAGGTCGTTGGTGAAGAGCACGCCCGGGCCGACAAACACGTCGTCCTCTATCTTCACGCCGTCCCAGACCATCACGCCGTTCTTGAGCGTGACGCGGTGGCCGATGACCGCGCCGCCCTCTACAAAGGCAAGATCCCCAACGTTGCAGTCACGGCCAATTTTGGCCCCGCGCAGCACATGGGCATAGGCCCAGATGCGCGTGCCGGCACCGATCTGCGTGCTTTCCGCAAGGGCGGTGGGGTGGGCGAAGAACTTGGGTGGATTCATGACAGTTCAAGCGAGGGCTTCCGCAATGCGGCGCAAGGTGCGCACGACGCCGAGGGCGAAGTTTCCATCCGAGCGCGGCACGCTGCCCTCACGCACGGCGCGGACGAACGCGCTGTCCTGGGCCTTGAGCGGCTCTTCGCCCTGGACCTTGGGCAGGCGCACATCACCGTCGCGCATCGAGAGCCGGAGGAATTCGCCGTAGTCCGTGACCTCGCGCTTGGTTTCCACGGACTTCTCATACACGGCCACGGGATTGGACAGCGCGAGGTCGTCCCAGGTGATCATGCGCTGGCTGCCCACGACCGTCATTTGCCGGACCTTCTTGGGATCGAGCCAGCTGCACTGGATCGAGCCAAGCACGTTGCCGGGATATTTGAGGCTGATGTTGACCACGTCCTCGATGCCTGGCTGGAGAAAGGCTGCGCCCATTGCCTGCACGTTCTCCGGTTCGGCCCCGAGCAGCCAGTTGAAGACCGCGATGTCGTGCGAGGCGAGATCCCAGGCGGCGTTCACGTCGCCACGCACGGGGCCGAGGTTGGTGCGCACGGCGGAGAGGGAACGGATGGTGCCGATTTCGCCGGAGTCGATGAGTTCCTTGACCTTCAGGATGCCGGGGTTGAAGAGGAAGATGTGGCCAACCATGAGGACCAGCTTTTGCTGGCGGGCGAGCGCGACGAGCTGCTCG
>CAIPBN010000631.1 GCA_903863315.1 uncultured Verrucomicrobiota bacterium
CACGACCTCGCCCGGCTCCTTGGCGTCCTTGGCCGTGACCTTGAGCTGGGCCTTCCGCATGGGCGAGGCCACTTCCACCCAGTCCCACGTAGCCGGGCGTTTGAAGGTGAATTCACTGACCTTGAAGGTTTCTGGAGCGGCCGCCTGCACGGAAGCGGCAAACCAGAGACTGACGAGACCGAGCACAACGTGACGAAGCATTTTCATGGGCGCTCTGGTAGCGAAGGCGTCGGGGGAACGCAAGCCCCAAGCTCGGCAATTCTGGTCCGGTTGCGCGCAGGAAGCGCCGTTCAAGACCGGATCGAAGTTTCTCGCGGCACGCGCGTCCGAGGATTGAACTGAAATCCTGATGCCCGCTATTCTCTTCCGCACATGACAAAGCAACTTGCCCTCCTTGCCTCGCTGGCCGCGCTTTCCTCCGCCCTGGCCGCTGACAACTGGCCCCAGTTCCGTGGTCCCACGGGGGACGGGCGTTCCGATGCCAAAGGGCTGCCGGTCAAGTGGAGCGAAACCGAGAACGTGAAGTGGAAGACTCCCATCCACGACAAGGGCTGGTCGCAGCCCGTCATCTGGGGCGACCAAATCTGGCTGACCACCGCGACGAGCAACGGCACCGCGCTTTTCGTCCTCACGCTGGACAAGAACTCCGGCAAGGTCGTCCGCGACGTGAAGCTGTTCGACGCGCAGCAGCCGGAGCTGTGGATGCGCTACAACAGCTACGCCTCACCCACGCCGGTCATTGAGGAAGGCCGTGTGTATGTGAGCTTTGGCGAGGCGGGCACGGCGTGCCTCGACACCAAGACGGGCGCGAAGCTTTGGGAGCGGCGCGACTTGAAGTGCAACCACTATCGCGGGGCCGGCTCTTCGCCCATCCTTTTCAACAACCTGCTCATTCTCCACTTCGACGGCGCAGACGAGCAGTTCGCCGTCGCGCTCGACAAGGCCACCGGCAAGGACGTGTGGAAGGTGAAGCGCTCGACGGACTACCGCGACCTTGATGCCGCCGGCAAACCGAAGGCCGAGGGCGACCTGCGCAAGGGCTACGCCACCGGGCAAATCGCCATCATCGAGGGCAAGCCGGTGCTCCTGAGCAACGGGGCCAAGGCACATTACGGCTACGATCCGCTCACGGGCAAGGAGCTGTGGCAGGTCGAGAACCAGCCGTTCCATTCGACCGGTGCGCGGCCCATCTACGGGCACGGCTTGATTTACTTCGCCGCCGGTTTCTCTAAAGGGCACTTCTACGCCATCAAGCCGCCGCCCGCGTCCGCGTGGAAGGCAGGCAACATCCTCGACGCCTCGAAGGACAGCGAGCCCGCGCCCGGCAAGCCGCAGCTCGTCTGGAAGTTGATCAAGGGCGTGCCGGAAACGCCGTCGCCCATCCTGCACGGCGACTTGCTGCTGCTGGTGGACAACAGCGGCTTCGCCAGCGCAGTGGAAGCGAAGACCGGCAAGGTGCTGTGGTCCGAGCGCGTCCTCAAAGCCGTCTATGCGTCGCCGGTCCTGGCGGACGGCCGCGTGTATGCCGCTGACCGCGAGGGCAAGTGCGTGGTGTTTGCCGCCGCGCCGGAGTTCAAGCTGCTCGGTGAAAGCAAGCTGGACGGCCCCATCGAGGCCTCGCCCGCGATCAGCGGCAAGGCGCTCTACCTGCGCACGGCGAAGACGCTGTATCGGATTGAGCAGTGATCGGGCGCAGGTGTCGCGCGAAGGCCGCGAAGGGGGTGAAGTAATGGAAATGCGGAATTCCTTCGCCTCCTTCGCGCGACCCGCCTTCAGAGG
>CAIPBN010000632.1 GCA_903863315.1 uncultured Verrucomicrobiota bacterium
ATCCCGCCGCGCCCGCCGAGGCGCGCTACAAGGCGGTGTCCGCCGTGTTCAAGAAAGGGTTGTATGCCTACCAGTCGCCCGACGGCGTCCGCTGGTCGTGGATGAAGCAGACGCCCGTCATCACCGACGGCGCGTTCGACTCGCAGAACCTCGCTTTCTGGGACGCGGCGCGTGGCGAGTATCGGGCTTACTGGCGGCACTTCGCCAACGGTGTGCGGGCCATTCGCACGGCGACCTCGAAGGACTTTCTCCACTGGGAAAAGCAGGCCGACCTCCGCTACGTGGATTCACCCGCCGAGCATCTTTACACCAACGCGGTCTTGCCCTACGCGCGCGCGCCGCACCTGGTCCTCGGGTTCCCCACGCGGTTCCAGCCGAAGCATCAGCAGGTCGAGCCAGTCTTCATGAGCAGCCGCGATGGCGTGCTCTTCAAGCGCTGGCCCGAGCCGCTCATCCCCATCACCGCGCCGAAAGACCGCGACGGCAACCGCAGCAATTACATGACGTGGGGGCTGCTCCAACTGCCCGGCCAGGACCGCGAGCTGTCGGTCTATGCGACGGAGGCTTACTACTCCGGCCCCGGCAGCCGCGTGCGGCGCTTTGCGTTCCGCACGGATGGCTTCGTCTCGGTGCGCGCGGGCGCGACGGGTGGCACACTGCTCACCAAGCCGTTCACGTTCACCGGCGGTAAGCTGGCGCTGAACGTCGTGAGCAAAGGCCCGACGCGCGTCGAGTTGCAGGACACAAGCGGCAAGGTGCTGCCCGGCTTCGCGTTCACCGACTGCGCGCCCATTACCGGCGACTTCATCGACCACACGGTTAACTGGCGCGGCGGTAGTCTCGCAACGCACGCGGGCAAACCCGTGCGCCTGAAGTTCGAGTTGAAGGACGCCGACGTGTTTGCGATGAAGTTCAACGCCTAGTTCACCACTCAAACTGAAGAATGACTGCTCGCTCTCCAAGCCGCCGCGCCTGGCTCCAATCCGCCGCCCTCGTCGGCGCAGGTGCCGCCCTGCCCGCGCCGCTGTTCGCCGCCGAGGCCGCCCGGTGGACCGACCGTCCGCCCGTTCAGCTCAAGGGCCTGCGGGTGACCTGCTCGGAGCCGGTGCTCGTGAAACGCAGCCGGTGGTTCTGCTGGTTCCCGTCGCTCATCCGCCAGCCCGACGGCACGCTGTGGGCCATCATGAACGCCTACGCGGACATCCACGTTTCCGACTCGTTCAGCTACCTCGCGCGCTCGCGCGACGGTGGGCTGACGTGGGACGAGCCGCGCGTGATTGGCGACGCGGGCCTGAGCCATCTGCTCCTGGCCGATGGCAGCGCCGTGGTGATTCCCTACTACCTGCGGCCACGCGCGAGCGGGACCATCGGCGCGCCGTGCAATGTCATTTCGCCGAAGGGCCAGCTCACGATGCGCGCGTCCGGCGTGACCGTCGGCAACTGGCCCAAGCCGCCGAAGTCCCTGGGCGCGGACCTGGCCACCGCCGGGTTCGTCTTCAACGGGCAGGTGTTGCGCGGGCGCAAGGACGAGTATCTCACCACGCTCTACGGCCACTTCGAGGGCGACAAACGCTACTCGCTCGTGTTCGCCGCGTCGGGGGACGGCTTCAACTGGAACGTCCGCGCGGTGGTGTCCGGTGCCGACTGCGCGCTCGAGGGCGAAGAAGGTCCGTGCGAGTCCGCCATCTGCCGGCTCGAGGACGGGCGGCTCATGTGCGTGTTCCGGCTCGCGTCGTTTGTGCCGTTCGGCCAGTCCTTCAGCGAGGACGACGGGAAGACCTGG
>CAIPBN010000633.1 GCA_903863315.1 uncultured Verrucomicrobiota bacterium
GGCGGCGACGGTAACTGGCGCGGGGACTTCGAGCTGCACTTCCCCTTCCACGCGCGCGAGGTTGCGGAGGTGGAAGGGCAGGACGACGCGAATCATCGACTTCCTCACTTCAGCGTCTGCACCTCGACCGACAGCACGCCGGGCAGGTGGTCGGCGATGGCGGTCCACGTGTCGCCACCGTCGGGCGAGCAATACACCTGCCCACCCGTCGTGCCGAAGTAGATGCCGCATTCGTCGAGGGAGTCCGTGGCCATCGCGTCACGCAGGACGTTCACGTAGCAGTCCTTCTGCGGCAGACCCTTCGTCAGCGGCTCCCACTCGTTGCCGCCGGTCTTGCTGCGATAGACGCGTAGCTTGCCGTCGGGCGGGTAGTGCAGCGAGTCGCTCGTGATGGGCACCACGTAAATCGTCTCCGGCTCGTGCGCGTGGACATCAATCGGAAAGCCGAAGTCGCTCGGCAAATTCCCGCTGACCTGGGTCCACTGGTCCCCGGCGTTGTCGGTGCGCAGGACGTTCCAGTGCTTCTGCATG
Source organism: uncultured Verrucomicrobiota bacterium (assembly GCA_903863315.1). GTDB lineage: Bacteria > Verrucomicrobiota > Verrucomicrobiia > Limisphaerales > SXTU01 > SXTU01. The sequence continues at coordinate 532 of CAIPBN010000633.1, forward strand.
AACAGCACGTCCGGCCGCGATGGATGGTGCGCGATGCGGTGCACACAATGGCCCACCTCCGCGTCCGGGTCAGGCAGCTCGTATTGTGACTTGAGCCCGCGATTGATGGGCTTCCACGTCTTGCCGCCGTCATCGGTGCGGAACGCGCCCGCCGCCGAGATGGCGATGTAGATGCGGTTCGGGTTCGTCGGGTCGAGCAGGATGGTGTGCAAGCCCATGCCGCCCGCGCCGGGTTGCCAGAGGTGGCCTTTCGCCGCGCGCAGGCCGGGCAGTTCCTTCCACGTCTTGCCGCCGTCGGTGGTCTTGAAAATCGCCGCGTCCTCCGCGCCCGCGTAGGCCGTGTCCGGGTCGGTGTGCGACGGCTCGATGTGCCAGATGCGCTTGAAGGCCCACGGCTTTTGCGTGCCGTCGTAAAACAGGTGGGTGCCCGTCTCGCCCTCGTAGAGGAACTGATTGCTCACGCCCTTGGGCATGCCGTCCGGCCCCATCAAGTCCTCCGGCTTGGTTCCCGGCGGGTTCCACGTCTTGCCGCCGTCGTCGGAGCGCTGGATGATTTGCCCGAACCAGCCGCTGGTCTGCGACGCGTAGATGCGGTTGGGGTCCAGCGGCGAGGCTTTGAGGTGATACATCTCCCAGCCGCCGAACAGCGGGCCGTTGACGGTCCAGTTCTTGCGCGTGCCATCCGCCGTGAGGATGAACGCGCCCTTCTTCGTGCCGACGAGGACTCGGATGGTGCTCATGAGGTGAGGGGCTGGTTGAAGAATCCGAGTTCAGTTCGCCGAAGTCGCCTTGGTGGCCGGCGCGGCGGTTGCTGGCTTGGTGATGACATCCTTCAAGTTCTTAAAACCCTGCTCGAACTGGTCGCCGCACATCTTCTCGCAATCCACGAAGAGGCCGAACGCCTTCGCGGCGAAACCGTTCTTGCTGTCCATCTGCCACGTCACCTGCGTGCCGCCGGCCTCGGGCTTGAGCGTCAAGACCACGTCGCTGTCGCCCTCCATCGGCTTGAGAAACGCGAGCTTGATGCGGACCGTGTCGGGCGACTTGCTCTCGGTGATGGTCATGGTGCCCACGCCCACGTCGTTGTTGCCGCTCCACGAGAACTTCGCGCCTGACCCCTCGACCGGCCCCTCGAAGGCTACCTTGCAGTTCGGGTCAATCTTCGCCCACGGCGACCACTCCTGCCATTTCTTGAGGTCGTTGATGTGAGGAAAAACCGCGTCCGGAGCCGCGGGAATGGTGGCCGCGCGCACCACGCGGAATTCCGCCGGCCGCGTGGCGACCACGATGACAAACACGACGATGACGAGCGCGAGGCCGAGGAGGATCTTCTTGAGCATGACAGGGGCGGGGTTGGATCGCTGACCGGAGGTTCTCCCCGAGTGCCGCGGGCAGGTCAAGGCGAGGTTTGTGACGAGTTCGCTAAACTCGTTGCCGACGATTTGCGAAGGTTGCCCGCCTCGAACGGCGGTTGCAAACCGTCGGCACGGGCGCTCACCCCGCCAGCGCGGCCAGCAGCGCCCGCAACTCCTCCTCCACCTGCGCCGTGTCGGCGAGGGTTTGCGCGATTTCGTCGCGGAGCAGCGCGCGGTAGCGCTTGCGCAGGCGGTGGACGGCCACGCGCACCGCGCCTTCCTCCATGCCCAGCCGCGCGCCCGCCTCGGCGAAGGGAATCGCCGCCGCGCTGGTCGTCAGAAATCCCTTCGTGTGCTCGAACAACTCCGCCCGGCCCTCCGCCGCGCACTCGTCCCGCAGCCGCGCGATGACGCAGTCCAGCAACGCCAGCGCCCACTCGCGGTCGAAGGCGAGGTCCGGGCTGGTGGCGTCGGCAGGTTCGAGATGGAAGCGGCCGTCGGCGCTTTGCCAGTCGAGCGAGAGATGCTCCGCGCCGCCGCCGCGCTTTTGCCGCTGCGCCTTGTCCCATTCGTTGGCGAGGAAGTGCTTCAGCGACGCGAGCAGGAAGGCGCGGAACCGCCCGCGTTCCGCGCTGAGGCCATCGAGGTAATTCTTCTCCAGAAAGCGCGCGAAGAACGCCTGCACCAAGTCCTCGGCGTCTTCCTTCGCGTGGCCCTTGCGGCGGACGTAGGCGTAGAGCGGATACCAGTAGGTCTGACACAACTCGCCCAGCGCGCGTTCTGAATGCGGCGAGGATTTGCGCCCCGCCGCGAGCACGACCGTCCAGCGCGTGGTGACGAAGACGTCGCCGCGCTGGGCGGAGGAGGCGGGGGCAGGGAAGGAAGTCATCGCTCGATGCGCTTGATGCGGATGGTGGCTGCAAAGCTGCCATCGCCAAAGCCGGCGATTTGCAGGAGACCGAAGCGGCCGTCGCGCGTTTCGTAGCTGAACGTGCGGCTCGTGGCGTTGGGCCGCAGCGTGGACGGCGCAAAGCGCGCGCGATACACGCTGTTCACCACTTGCGCGGGCGTGAGCCGGTCCCAGTCCGCGTCGGGCACCTGGGCGAACTCGGTGTTGAAGACCAGCAGTTCACCAATGCCCGCCGCGAGTTCGAAGTCCCGCGCGGCAGCCCAGCGACGCATTTCGTCAGACTGGCGGGCGCTGCCTTCAGCCAAGCCCGGCGGGAAGGAATTCGTCCTACCGGTATCGAGGTCGAGCAGTTCGCTGAAGGTGATTTCCTGTGGCGCGCTGAACCGCAGCGGCTTCGGCTCCGGCAATTTCCCCTTCGGTTCCAGCGCCACGTCGGGAAACTCAAACCACTGCACGCGGCGCACGACCACACGGAATTCCTTCACATCCTTCAGCGGCACGCCGATGAAGGTGTAAGTCCAGACCATCAACCCGCCGCCGCTGGGCAGGCCACTGCCCGATGCCATTCGATGCGTGCGCTCTTTTCCTGACTGGTCCACGGCCACAATCTGCACCTGCCAGTCAGCTGAGCTGTGCGACATCACCGTGGAGACCTGCGCGCCGGTGGGTGTGTCCGTCGCCCCGTGCATGGCGATATTCCAGCGCGGGTCGCCTGACTCGTGGAACTGCTTCGTCCTGCGCGTGGTGGGGTCGAAGCTGAACACTGTCCGCTGCGTTCCCATCGCCAGGCCCGCGCGGAGCGCGGCAAATCGGCGTGGCTCGCGCAGGGCCAGCACCATCGGACGACCACCAGACAGCGGCTTGCCGTGGCTGAAGACCGTGCCGCCGGAGGACATCATGGCGCCCGGCTCAGTGCTTGCTAGCGAAGGGCCTTCCACACCCTCGGGCAGGTCGTGCGCGCGAAAGATAAACACGCGGATGCGGCCGCCTTCGCGGCTGGTCTCGACGAGATTGTGGAGCTCGTAGTCCGCGTTCGTTGCGACGCGACCGTCCGGCCGCCACCATTGGTTCGGCGCGGCGTTGGTCTCGGCGACACCGATCAGCTCGATGACGCCCCTTTCGGGAACTTCAGCACGCATGATGCCGGTGGCGGGGTCCACCTTGGCGACGATCATCGGAGCGCCAGTTCCCTTGCGGAACGTCGGCAGGATGTGAACCACAAAGAGGCTCCAGTTGACTACGACCGCTGGCAAGACCAGCAGCATCCACCGCTCACGGCGGCGCTGACCCTGGGACGGAAGAATGACTGTGTTGCTGGGTGTTCGCGGGAGTTCGTCAGGCCAGGGTTGGTTCAAGGTTCGCCGCACTCCCGCTGCGACGATAACCACACCCATCAGCGTGCCGAATTGCAGCGTGCCAGGAATGTTCGATTGGCCAGTGATGAACCACGCCAAAACACAGCCGATTGCCACGCAGAACAGGGCCGCCGCCAGCGCTCCCAAAGTGCCGTTCCAGCTTACTTCCCGCTCGTCACCAAACTCGTTCACGACAGGGAAACCAGCCCAATAGAGCTGCCGCCTCTGCGGTGGAGCGATGGGGCTTGGAGGAGTTGGAGTCCCCTCACGTCGGGTGCTACCGGAAGAACCAGTGGATTGGCTCGCAATGGTTTCGACCTGCGACTTCACTTCGCTGACTTGCTGGTAACGGCGCGCGGGGTCGTTCTCCAGCGCACGAAGGACCACGTCGTCGAGGCGCACGTCCACGGAGACCTTGCGCGAAGGCGGCGCGAATTTGCCCAATGGCAAATCGCCCGTGAGCAGTTCGTAGAAGACGACACCGAGCGAGTAGATGTCCGCGCGATGGTCCACGGCGAGCGGGCGCTCAACCTGCTCGGGGGCCATGTAGTGCGGCGTGCCCATCACCTGACCTTCCGCCGTGAGCCGCAGCGCCTCGCCGTCCGTGCCGAAGATTTTCGCCAGCCCGAAGTCAGCGATTTTCACGCGACCCTTGCGGTCCACGAGCACGTTCTCCGGCTTGATGTCGCGGTGGACGACGCCCTCGTCGTGCGCGTATTGGAGGGCGTCGCAGATTTGCGGGATGATTTGCAGGGCCTCGCGCGGGGCGATGCGCCCGCTGCGGCCGAGTTGGCGGAGGTTCGCGCCGTCCACGAACTCCATGATGAAATACGGGAAAAGGGTCTGAGGTCTGGCGTCTGGCGTCTGGGGTTGGGCGAAACCGAATTCATGCACTGCAACGATGTTCGGGTGGCTCAACCGCGCCAGCGCACGCGCCTCGCGGTTGAAGCGCTCGGCGGAGTCCGCGCCGCCCGAGTCTTGCGGCGGGAGCACCTTGAGCGCGACGAACCGGTCCAGCGCTGGCTGGCGGGCCTTGTAAACCGCGCCCATCCCACCCGCGCCGAGCAGGGCTAGGATTTCGAGCTGCGGGAAGAGCCTGGCGATTTCCTCGACCGGCAGCGGTTGGAAACGGCCCGCCTTGCCGCCGCCGGGGTCGGTGTCCATGCCCTGCGCGAGCAGGCAGGCAGGGCAAAGGCCGGCCGGGGCGGAGACGGGCAGTGGCTTGCCGCAGTTGGGGCAGTTGGCAGTCTGGCTCAAGGTCGTGTTCATAAACTTCTAGTCGTTCGCTGCCAGACTCAGAAGCGTTTTTCGGAAAGCGTTACCTGAAATTATCACCTTGCCCCCCATTTTCCCCGCCCGCGATACTCCGCCCATGAAACACGTCCGTCTCGGCATCGTCGGCCTCGGCAATATCGGCAAATTCCACGCTGGCTACCTCCTCGACAAAAAGATTTCCCGCTGCGAACTCACGGCGGTCAGCGATGCCTTCGCGCCCGGCCTCGCGCCGTATCAGAATCGCCCTGGCCTGCAGACTTTCGCGAGCTGTGAAGAAATGATTCGCTCCGGCGCGATTGACGCGCTCATCGTCGCCACCCCGCACTTCCTGCACACCACCATCGGCATCGACGCGTTGAAGAACGGCCTGCACGTCATGGTCGAGAAACCGATTTCCGCGCACAAGGCTGACGCCGAGCGGCTCATCGCCGTGGCACAGGCGCATCCCAAGCAGGTTTTCGGCGGCATGTTCCAAATGCGCGTGGAGCCGCGTTACAAGAAGATCAAGCAGCTCCTCAACAGCGCCGATTTCGGCCAGCTCGTGCGCGTGAACTGGATCATCACCGACTGGTTCCGCACCGAGGCCTACTACGCCAGCGGCGGCTGGCGCGCGACTTGGAAGGGCGAGGGTGGGGGCGTGCTGCTCAACCAGTGTCTGCACCAGCTCGACATGCTCCAGTGGCTTTGTGGCATGCCCAAGACTGTGCGCGGCTTCTGCCAGCTCGGCCGCTACCACAACATCGAGGTCGAAGACAACATCACGACCTACATGGAGTGGGCCAACGGCGCGACCGGCGTCTTCATCTCCTCGACCGGCGAAGCGCCCGGCACGAACCGCCTCGAACTCTGCGGGACGCGCGGCAAGCTCGTCGTGGAGAACGACAAGATGCGCTTCACCCGCAACGACTCGGACATGATCGAGTTCAGCCGGACCTCGAAGAGCGGCTTCGCCAAGCCCGACGCGTGGAACTGCGAGATCCCCTTCGAGCCGGCGGCCAACCCGCACGGCATCCTCATCCAGAACTTCGTGGACGCCATCCTCGACGGCACGCCGCTCATCGCGCCCGGCGCGGAAGGCATGGGTTCCGTCGAGCTGGCGAACGTCCTCCTCTACTCCTCGCTCATCAACCAGAGCATTGATCTGCCGATGGACAGCAAGGCGTGGGAGAACAAGCTCAACGAACTCATCGCCAACTCCCGGCACGAGAAGAAAGTCGTCGCCAACACGGCGGATGACTTCACGAAGTCGTTCAACAAGTAGTGGTCTGTCGCGCTTGAATCGCGACCTCACGCCAACTACTTTCGCCGACGTATGGAAACCACGCTCGACTTGCCGGTGGTGAAGGATCAGCACGCGTTCAACCTCAAACGCTGGGCGGAAGCCTGCGCTGACCCTGTGCTGGCTTCGTATGAGTTCCGCGTCGAAACCGACCGCTACGGTCATCCCATTATGATGCCTCCACCCGGATTCGACCACAGTGCGCACCAGTCGGAAATCGCCATCCAGCTTCATGCATTGATGCGGGGTGGAAAGGTTCTCGCCGAGTGTCCGGTGTCCACGGCTGATGGAGTCAAGGGCGTGGACGTGGTGTGGATCTCTACAGGGCGCATCACCAAGGCCAGGCGAAAGAACGTGCTCGTGCAAGCGCCCGAGATTTGTGTGGAAGTCATTTCGCCCGGCAATACCCACGACGAAATCACCGGAAAGAAACAGCTCTACTTCGAGGCGGGAGCGGAGGAGGTCTGGCTCTGCGATGTGAAAGGCCGGATGACCTTTTTCAGCAAAGCGAACCGGACCCAGGCCGTTGAGCGCTCGATCCTTTGCCCGGCATTTCCTGTGGTGGTGGGTAATTGATCTTCAGGCGGGACCGTGCCAGACCTCGCTGCCTTCACTGTCTTCGGAGCAATAGCTACGTCCGTCGCTGCATTGTCCGAACTTTACCAGGAGCGCTGCCGACGGAAACTTCGCGCTGACCACGCTGAAATGACGGAGACGGAACGGGAGGCCTTCTGGAAGCTCATTGAGCAGGAAGCTCCGCAGTCAGCACAAGCAATTAGAACCATGCTCACAGAGTGGGGCGATTGGCCGTGGAACGCCAAGGACAGCGCCCTTGGCATCTTTTTGACGTTTGGACCGCTCATCGCCCGGGCATGGTTCACCGGACGGCTCCACCTGCGAGGGATGATTGAGTGGCAGGACATGGCGGCTATGCTGGCTGGATTCGGGATTTACTGGCTGATCCATAGCCGGATGCTGCGGGCCTACGGCTGTCCGAAATGCCAGGCGAAGCTGACGCGCCAAGCTGGCAAAGGCGTGCGGTTTCCCTGTCCGAACTGCCAGCGGGTCTGGCTCTTGGGTGACTTTTAACCGTTCAGGCCCCTGCCAGTATTACCGTCCGGAGACGCGCGTGATGCGAACCGGTGGGCGGTAGGTGACGCGGACCAGCAGGTCGCCGCGACCACCGCGCGGCTTGGGCAGGCCTTCGCCGGGCAGGGACACGCAGGTGCCGGACTTGATTCCGCGCGGGATCTCCACCCGCAGCAGCGCGCCACTCAGGCCGCGCACCATTTCCGTGCCGCCTTGCGCGGCCCGCTCGGGCTTGATCTTCAAGTCACAGCGCAAATCCGAGCCGCGCACTTTGAACCGGAAATCAGGTCTGACGCAGGTTTTGACGATCACGCAGCCGCCCTCGAAGGGGGCCGCACGGGGCACGCGAAACCGGGTGCCGGGCGCAGTCTCCGGCGGGATGACCAGCGGATAGGTTTCCGGCCCGGAGGGATTGCCGGGATCGTTCACCTGCACCTCCAGCGTGATGCCCCGGAGAAATTCTTCGAGTCGCAGCAGCACCTCCTGCGCGATGTTGCGCTCCACCTTGGAGCCGCGAGTTGAAGCGCGACCAGCAGGGGCCTGAGCGTCCAGCTCCCGGTCATGGTCGGCCCGGCGGTCCGCATCGCCCAGCACTTCATAAGCGGCGTTGATCTCCTGCGTGCGAAGGACGGCGGCGGGTGAACCGGGATTGAGGTCGGGATGATGCTGCTTGGCCAGAATGCGGTAGGCCGCGCGAATCTGCTCCAGGGTGCAACGGCGATGCAGGCCGAGCGTGGCGTAATGATTAGTTGGCGACGGTTGCATGGACGAGCACTGGAGCGGATGCCTGAACCAACGAGGACTTAGAACCGAGGGAAAAGGGGGGCTGCGAAACTCGGCAGGGTCTGCGCCAGGGCAAAGGCCTGGGGGGAGCCTGCCTCTCCCGCGTTTCTGCAGGAGAGGCAGTCGCGCGGAAGCTACTTTTTCTTGCCGCCGGCTTGCTTGGCGACCACGGCCTGCTGCTTTTTCTTGGCTGCGGTGCTGACCTTGGCCTGCTTTTGTGAGGACTTCTTCTGCGTGGACTTCGGGGATTTGTCGCCCATGGTGTTTGTTTTATCTGCGGGTTGACTCGCCTGCGGAATAGATGTTTCTCCGAAGACGCCCCACCGTGCTCCGGACGGCGAAGATTGTAAATGCTGGTCGCACCGGCGGTCAGACCAAGCCTCACTTGGCGCGCGCCAAGAAGTAGAGCACGGGCACCGCCATGCGACTGATGAACAACGATGCGATTTCCCCGGCCATGAGCGAGATGGCAAGGCCTTGGAAGATCGGGTCGGCCAGGATCACCGCCGCGCCCACCACCACGGCCATCGCGGTCAGCAGCATCGGTCGGAAGCGCACCGCGCCCGCGTCCACGACCGCCTCCGCGAGCGGCATTCCTTCGCGCAGGCGCTGCTCGATGAAGTCCACGAGGATGATCGAGTTGCGCACCACGATGCCGGCGCCGGCCATGAAGCCGATCATTGAGGTGGCCGTAAAGAACGCGCCCAGCGCGCCGTGCGCCGGGAGAATACCCACCAGTGAGAAGGGAATCGCCGCCATCACGATCAACGGCGTGAGAAACGACCGGAACCAGCCGACCATCAGCACGTAGATCAGGATGCACACCGCGCCAAACGCGAGGCCGAGGTCGCGGA
>CAIPBN010000634.1 GCA_903863315.1 uncultured Verrucomicrobiota bacterium
ACGCCACCGCGCCAACCTCTTCCCCGGGCTCGCAAAGGTCTTGCCCACTCAAACCGTCACTGGCGCAGCGCCAGCCCCCCCCGCGCTCACACCTGAAAGCTACTTCTTCTTCCCGCCCTTCCCCACCCCGCCGGGCACGCCCTCCTTGATGGGCCAGTCCGCCGACTCCGTGCGCGATGAGGTGAACAACTCCTTCGCGCGAGCGACCAGCTCCGGCTTTTCCGCCGCGAGGTTTTGTTTTTCGCCGATGTCGTTCGCCAAGTCGTAAATCTCCACCGGCGCGTCCGTGCGCAGGAGTCGAATGGCCTTCCAACGCCCGTCCATCAGCACCGCCTGGTTGAAGCCGCGCTCGTGAAACTCCCAATACAAGTGCTTGTGCGCCGCCTGCTGCTCGGCCTTCCCCAGCAACGTCGGCACCAAGCTCAACCCATCCGTCGGCGTCGGGGCCTTAGCGCCGGCCAACTCGCACGCCGTCGGCAGGAAGTCCGCGAACCAGCCGACATGTCCCGACACCGCGCCGGCCTTAATCTTCCCCGGCCACCGCGCGAGGAACGGCACGCGGATGCCGCCGTCGGTCAAACTCCGCTTCATGCCGCGCAACGGCCCTGACGGCTGGAAAAGTTCCGGCGTGTGCCCGCCCTCGTTGTGCGGCCCGTTGTCCGAGCTGAACAACACCAGCGTGTGCTCGTCCAGCCCGAGCCGCTTCAGCAGCTCGAAGAGCCGCCCGATGTCCCGGTCCATGCGCGAAATCATCGCCGCCTGCCCCTTGTTCTGCGGCGACCAGTCCTTGTCCGCATAAATCCCGAAGTCCGGCACCTCCTGCCCGTTCTTGAGGTCGCGGTTCGCCTCATTGTTCGCGTGCGGTGTCGTCAGCGCCAGGTAGAGGAAGAACGGCCGGTCCTTCTGCTGCTCCACCCACTTCAAACCCTCCGCCGCGATGAGGTCGTGCGAATATTCCACCTTCTCACTCGCGTAGCCGACGCCGAACCGCTTCGCCACCGGATTGTCCGCGCTGCCGGGCGCAACCTGGTTCCGCAGTTTCACCTGCTCCTCCCCGCGCATCAAAAAGTCCGGGTAATAATTGTGCGCGTGGTGTTGGTTCGCGTAGCCGAAGAAGTAGTCGAATCCCTGTCGCGTCGGCAAACCCACTGCCGCTTCGCCCTCGTCGCCGAGCCCCCACTTGCCGATGAGCGCCGTCGCATAGCCCGCCGCCTTCAGCGCCCGCGCCACCGTCATGTCCCCCGGCCGGAGCGACTGCGCCAGCGGATTGACCGTGCCCGCGTTGCCGCGCACCCGCGTGTGCCCCGTGTGCAAGCCCGTCATCAGCACGCTGCGGCTCGGAGCGCACACCGTGGACCCCGCGTAAAACTGCGTGAACCGCATCCCCTCCGCCGCCATGCGGTCCAGGTGCGGCGTCTGAATCAACTTCTGCCCGTAGCACCCGAGGTCTCCGTAACCAAGGTCGTCCGCTAGGATAAAGATGATGTTTGGCCTACGCTCGGCTGCGACAAGGCACGACGCTGCGAGCACCAGCAGTGGGAATAAACGCGCGAGCAGCATGATGACCGGAATGGAAGCAGACCGGGCCAGCCAAGCCAGCCAATTTCACCGACCCACTATCGCTCTGGCTTCCCAATCGAAGTTACCACCTCATGCAGCCGACGCAGCAGATTTAACCCTGTGGAATCGCTCTCATGAACTTACCAACCTATGTGATCTCAGGCGTTGGCGTGCTTACATTGGCCGTTGGCACGATCTGACTTCTGGCGAACCGAACGAGCGGGGACCAAGTGGGGAGCGGCTGCGAGCTTTTGATGAAGGCCAGAACTCTCACCACGGCCCTTTGGGAAACTCGGACGGCGGTTCCGGCGGAGGGGGCGACTGCTGACCCTTCATTCTAGTCGCAGCCTAAACGACATACGGCCGCAGCACATTCCCCGCGACGCGCAGCGCATCCTGGCGGCCCGCGAGCGTCTTGCCGAAGGTCGGGTCTTCCACCTCGATGCACACGGGGCCGCGATAGGTCGTCGCCATCAGCGCGGACATGAACTTGCCCCAATCCATCTCACCGTAGCCGGGGATGCGCGGCGTGTGCCACGCATTCGGGTGAGAAAAAACACCCACCTCGTTGAGTTTGTCCCGATGCAACTGAACATCCTTCGCGTGAAAGTGAAACAGTTTGTCCTGGAATTCGCGCAGCGGACTCGCCGGGTCCATGTGCTGCAGCACGAAGTGGGAGGGATCGTAGTTCAGGCCGAAGTGCTTCGACGGAATGTCGCTGAATGCCCGCCGCCAGATGGCCGGAGACGTCATCAAGTTCTTCCCGCCTGGCCACTCGTCCTTCGTGAAGGACATCGGACAGTTCTCGATACCCACCTTGATGTCGTGGTCCTCGGCGAAAGCGATGAGCGGCCGCCACGTCTTGAGGAAGCGCGGCCAGTTGTCGTCCACGCTGCGCGTCCAGTCGCGCCCGACGAACGTGTTCACGTTCTTGAGGCCCAGCACGGCAGCGGCGCGGATCACCTTCTTGAGATGCGCCACCGCAACCTTGGAAACCGCCGGATTCGGGTCGAGCAGATTGGGATAATAGCCGAGCGCGGTTAGGAAAACGCCGTGCCGGGCGCAGAGCGCGTGAACCTCTTCCGCGAGCGACCGCGTGAAGCCGTCCACGTCAATGTGCGTGATGCCGGCGAACTTCCGTTCCGCCTTGCCCACCGGCCAGCACATCACCTCCACGCACCGGAACCGCTCGGCGGCGGCGAAGGCAAGCACCTGGTCGAGGGAAAGTTCCGGGAGGATGGCGGAAACGAAGCCGAGCTGGAACATGTTGGGGAGAGTATGCGAGAGCCTGAGACCTGCGCAAGAATATGCCCCGTGATGAGTGCCTTTGTGTGGCCACAAAAAAGTTGAACTCCGGACCTGACAAGTCGGATTTTTTTGCTACCGTTTCACCCGTAAGTTAAAGGGCAAACCTCCTGACTTCTTAATTGGAATCTGTGGTTCATGCGAGCGGTGCGGGAAGAATTCGACAGTGTAGCAACGAAACAGGCGCATGGCGTCCAGCGTGCGTGTTTCACCGCAATGACCAGCCAGTCACCTCACAATTTGCCCATGCTTTGTTCACCCTGAAAGTATTGCCATGATGAAATCGACTGTCCTGACCACCATTAGCCGCCACATCTTTTGCCTGTTGCGTGCGGCACGCGTAACCGTTTGGCTGACGGTCCTCAGCATGCTGTTGGTCGGCGCGCAGGCGGCTTCCCCCTACGCGGGCTTTTACACCGGCTATGTTTACAGCTCGATCTCTGGCACCATTACTGTGCCGGAGTCGGGCATCGGTGCGGCGGTGTTCACCGTGGACAACGATGGCAACATCACCGGCAATTTCCCCGGCACGGTTGATGGCGCGGGTGACATCACTTGGTCGCCGAATGCCACGGGCTTCACCACGGGCCGCATCAGCGGCGGGGCGCTGATGGCCACGAACAGCGTGAACAATGGCGGCGCAATCACGACGTATCGCATCGCGGCGAATGTCTCGGCGGGCGGCTTCGGCGGCGGCGGCACGGTGGCGCAGAGCTTGAACTGGCGCGTGCCCACGCCGACCGGCGCGAACATGCGGGGCGTGACTTACGGCGCGGGCAAGTTCCTCGCCGTCGGGTCGGCGGGCGCTGCGGCCGTCTCCGCTGACGGCACGAACTGGCTGTCGGTCAACACCGTCACGACCAAGCAGCTCAACGCGGTGGCTTTCGGAAACGGTGTCTACGTCGCCGTAGGCGATGGCGCGACGGCCATCAGCTCGCCGGATGGCCTCGCGTGGACGGCGCGGACCATCGGCGGTATTCAGAACTTCGTGGGCGTGGCCTTCGGCAACGGCACGTTCGTCGCCGTCAGCCTGGTAAATGAAGTTTATACCTCCACGGACGGTATTTCGTGGACTCTGGCGGTGGGTTCTTCCGTCGGCCCCTTTTGGAACAATCTGAAGTATGTCGGCGGGATGTTCGTGCTGGTGGGCCAGTCCAGCACGTCCGGCCGCATCGCCACCTCCGCCAACGGCTCGACCTGGAACACGGAAAGGCTGCTGGCCTCCACCAGCGGCATTTCGGATGTGGTGTTTGGCAACGGCAAGTGGGTGGGTGTCAGCGCGTCACGCTACTTCACCTGGGCGAGTGCAGATGCCAGCGACGCCACGAGCGGCGCGTTCAGTGGGCTGGGCGACGCGGTCGGGTTCGTGAACGGCGTCTTCGTGTCGGACAACTGCTACGTCTCGACGA
>CAIPBN010000635.1 GCA_903863315.1 uncultured Verrucomicrobiota bacterium
CCAAGCTGGAGATCATCAAGCTCGTGCCCGGCGTCGAGTGGCTCCGGCCCGACGCCCGCAGCGGCGACCACGGCATCACACTGGAGGAATACACTCCCTTTGGGGTGGTCGGTGCGGTCACGCCCAGCACGCATTCCATTCCTACCTTGTCCGGCAACATCGTGAACATCTGCGCTGCGGGCAACGCAGTCGTGTTCAACCCGCACCCAAGCGCCGCCCGGTGCGCCGCCGTCGCCGTGCGCGCCTACAACGAGGCCATCTTCCGCGAAACCGGCATCGAGAACATCGCCACCATCATCACCAAGCCGACGATGGAAAGCTTCGCCGCCATGTGCAAACACGAGGCCGTGCGGCTCCTGCTCGTCACCGGCGGTCCCGGCGTGGTGAAGGCCGCGATGCAAACCGGCAAGCGTGCCATCTGCGCCGGCCCCGGCAACCCGCCCGTGTATGTGGACGACACCGCCTGCATGACGCGCGCCGCCAAGGCCATCATCCAGGGCGCGAGCTTCGACAACAATCTGCTGTGCATCGGCGAGAAGGAAGTCTTCGCGCTCGACCGCATCGCGGACAAACTGATGTCGCAGATGGAGCAGAACGGCGCGTTGAAACTCACCAACGCCCAGCTCGACGCCCTGACCAAGGCCGCGTTCACCATCAAGCCCGGCGAAGGCGGCGGGTGCGGACACGCGAGCGTGAACAAGGATTTTATCGGCAAGGACCCCATCGTGCTCGCGAAGGCGGCCGGCGTGAACCTGCCGGCGGGCACCCAACTGCTCTTCGCCGAGACGGATGCGAATCATCCGTTCGTCGTGGAGGAGCAGATGATGCCGTTTATTCCCATCGTCCGCGTGAAGAATCTGGAGGAAGGCGTGGCCCGTTCGCTCGAAGCCGAGCACGGCTACAAGCACACCAGCATCATTCACTCGCATGATCTGGAGGCGCTCACCCAGATGGGCCGCGCGCTCGATACGACGCTGTTCATCAAGAACGGCCCGTGCATGGCCGGCCTCGGGCTCGGGGGCGAGGGCTACCTGAGCTTCTCCATTGCCACGCCGACCGGTGAAGGCGTGAGCAACCCGCGCACGTTCACGCGCGTCCGCCGCTGCGTGATGGTGGACAACTTGAAGATTTATTGAGCCATGCTGCTCGCGCGTGTTGAAGGCAACGTGGTCGCCACCCGGAAGCATCCGAGCTACGAGGGCTGGCGGCTCGTGATCTGCCAGCCGATCAACAACGCGGGTGATCCGGAGGGCGCGCCCCAGGTGGCGATTGATCCGCACGGAGCGGGCATGCACCAGCGGGTGGTGCTTTCCTCCGATGGCTCGGCCGCGCGCAAAGCCGTGGGCGACGATAAGAGCCCGGCCCGGTGGATCGTGGCTGGCATCGTGGACGAGCTGGAACCGGGGGTGCCGGTGTGAAGCTGGGCGCTGTCATCGGTCGCGTGACCCTGAGCAAGGTGGTCCCCGAACTGGAAGGGGCGCGCTGGCTGCTGGTTTCCCCCTTCACCCGCGAACATTTTCAACGTGGCACCGAGACGCCGCTGGGCCTGAGCAAGGATCCAAGCCTCGTGGTTTACGACAGCCTGGGCGGTGGCGTGGGCCAGACCATCGGCTACGTGGAGGGCCGCGAGGCCGCGCAACCCTTTCCTGTGGCTCCGCCGATCGACGCCATCAACGCCGCCTTGGTGGATGACATTTTTTACAACCCATTTAACCCATGACCAACGTCATCACCGCAAAAGACATCGAAGCCATCATCGCCAAGGGTGGCGATCCCAACGCGGCCGTGAAGGATGCGATCCTCACGCCATCGGCGAAGGACGCGTTGCGCGACTACGCCAACGCCCGGCGCTCGCACTCCAGCGGCGGCGCGGCGGCTCAGCCCGCAGGCAGCAGCCTGGCCACAACCACGACAGCCCCGACCACCCCGCTCAATTCCAAATCGCCGAAGGCCGACCTCGAGGCGTTCTTCAATTCCCCCTACTGCCACGCGTTCAAGGAACAGATTTGCGCGATGGGCCATCGCTTGTGGAAACGCGCCTATGTGGACGGCAACGGCGGCAACATGGCCATCCGCGTGGGTGACGACATCGCCATCTGCACGCCGACGCTGGTGAGCAAAGGGTCGCTCCAGCCCTCGGATATGTGCCTCGTGGATTTCGAGGGCAACCAACTGTGCGGCACGAAGAAGCGCACGAGCGAAATCCTGATGCACTTGCAGATGATGAAGCGCCAGCCCAAGGCGGTCGCCACCTGCCACTGCCATCCGCCTTACGCGACCGCGTTCGCCGTCGTGGGCGAAGCGCCGCCCACGTGCATGTTGCCCGAGTATGAGGTGTTTTGCTCCGTCGGCGTCGCGCCGTATCGCACGCCCGGTTCGCCGGACATGGGCAAGCTCGTGGCCGACCTCACCGACCAATACAACACCATCCTGATGG
This sequence comes from uncultured Verrucomicrobiota bacterium, assembly GCA_903863315.1. Taxonomy (GTDB): domain Bacteria; phylum Verrucomicrobiota; class Verrucomicrobiia; order Limisphaerales; family SXTU01; genus SXTU01. The sequence continues at coordinate 2,438 of CAIPBN010000635.1, forward strand.
CCAATCACGGCGTGGTGACGTGGTCGCACAACAACATCGAGGAAGCCTACTGGCGGATGGAAATCATCGAAGCGTATTGCCGCACGATTGTGGTCGCCGGCCAGTTGGGGAAACCCATCCAGACGTTCACCGGGCCGCAGATGAACGACATCTTGAACATCAAGAAATCCCTCGGCTTCGTGGACCCGCGCTACGGCATGAAGGAGTGCGAACTCTGCGACAGCGCCGACTGGCGTCCCGGCGTCGCCTGCGCCGTCCCGCCTCCGAGCGCAAGTGACTCCGCCTTGCCCGATCCGGAAACCGAGCGCCTGGTGCAGGCCATCACCGACCAGATCATCGCCGGCAAGAAGTAACCCAGGCCGCCGTTAATCGGGCCATTACCGCAGGCAGCATGAAATCCCTCGACGCCAAGCTCGCTGAAATCAAGGCCTCGCGCGCTTCGCGTGCCTTCATCATCGCTGATGCGAAGGATGCGGACATGGCGTTCGGCGTGCGCGCTCCCGGGCCACGGCGCTTCCTCGCGGGGCGCGGGGCGCGGCCGGCGCAGTTTTCTCCCGAGGTCTGGAGCCGGGATGAATTTGGGCACCGCAACCTGCCGGAGTTCCTCGACATCATCCGGGAGGTCACGCATCAGGGACTCGTGGACATCATGCTGATGTCCGCCTACGTGACGGAGCAGCTCGCCATCAAGGAAGGCCTCTTCAAGCAGTCGCATGTCACACCTGCCGCCCGCGCAAACGACACGACGGACGTGTGGGCGGTGCGCCACGGCGCTTACACCCGCGAGCCGAGCCAGCCCTTCCGCAGCGCGAGCATCGACCACATCCAGTGCGGTGAGGTGGAGTGCGACCGCGACGGCTCGGGCGAGTTCCCGGGTGCGAACCTCGGTCTGTATTCGATCACCTACGTCAACGAACTCGACCAAGACCGGGAGGCCTTGCTCTGGTATAAGCAATTCCGCGAGGAGGCGGAGCGCAAGGGCTTCCGCCACTTCCTTGAAATCTTCGATCCGAACGTGGACTCGGGCATCCCGCCGGAGAAGCTCGGTGAGTTCATCAATGACAACATCCTGCGCACGCTCGCCGGCGTGCCGGAGGCGGGACGGCCGGTCTTCCTCAAGATCGTCTATCACGGTCCGAAGGCGATGGAGGAGCTCGCACAATACGACCCGAACCTCGTCGTCGGCATCCTCGGCGGCAGCGCGGGCACGACTTACGACGCCTTCCGCCTCATCCACGACGCGCAGAAATACGGTGCGCGAGTGGCGCTCTTCGGCCGCAAGATCAACAACGCCGAGCACCAGCTCGCTTTCATCGAAATGCTGCGGCTCATCACCGACGGCAAGGTGTCCCCCGAGGAAGCCGTCCGCGCATATCACGGCGTGCTGCAAGTCAAGGGCATCAAGCCGCATCGCGCGCTCGACGCGGATCTCCAGCTCACCGACCAGGCCATGAGCTACGACGGCAGCGCGAAAAAGCGCTCCACCGTCGAGGTGCGGAACAATCCCCTGGCGGAAAAGTCAGCCGCCAAGCCCGAGGCGCAAAAGCCAGTCGAGGCCCCGGCCGCGCCGGCCACCTGGCCGAAGCTCACCAGCGGCGCGCCGGACTTCGACCGCATGACTGCGGACCAGCGCACGGCCTACCATCAGTCGCGGTTGACCCGGATGCTGGGCTGATCACGCCGGGAACCCGGCGGCTGTTGGTGCTGCCACTCCGGAGTTCGAGTTTATTTCCGCGCGCCGGGATGATCCCACTTCACGGACAGGGACAGCGCTCCGTAGGCATCGATCTCCTGCTGGCCGACGAATTCCTTGGTGCGGAAGATCTGCGCGAGCGACACATCGAAGCGCCGGCCCGAATAAACCACGCCAAACTTCGTGTCCATCACGAGCGGGAATTTGGACACATGATGACTGGCCCGCCAGAGGTTCCCATCCAGAAACGCGTTGTAAGCCATCGCGCGCCCTTCCCCGCCGGCGAAGGCGAAGATGCCCCGGCGAGTGTCTTCGGCGCGCGTCCGGCCCATGCTGGGTGCCCCCGTTGAATCAATGATCTGCACCCCAAAGTCGCCCGGCAACCGCCAGCCAGCGCGCACCTGCCCGCCGAAGGCCGCATAGGTGCCAATGTTGCCCAAGCTGAGCGCTGCTGCCGGAAGGAAGTCCCAGCCCCAGCCATCCGGCCCGCCGCCCTGCGCCCAGCGCCAGGTGCGTTGAAAGCGCAGCGCGAGCGCGGGCTCGGTCTTAAGTTGATGCGCCCAGCCATTGGCGGTGCCCAGGTTGCGGACGCGATGCACCGTGTTTTGCGCCTCCTCGGCCTGGGACGCCTGGCCGATGACGCCGAGATCGATGCGCCAGTTGTCCAGCACCGGCGTGCCCCCGTCCGTGGTTCCGCGCTTCTGCAACAGCAGCGAGGTGTAGAGCAGGCCGGCATAAGGCCGATCCTGCGTTTGCAACGTGGTGACCGTGATGTCCGTGGGCGTGTAGATGTTTTGCCCCAGATTCACCCCGATGCGCGTGGCGAACGGCTTGGACCAAAGGTCCGGCGTGTGTTCGGCCAGCCAGACGGGGAAGTGAAATCCCGGCTCCGTTCGCGCCAGCGCCACCTCGCTGCCAAACAGGGTGAACTTTGTGCCGTGGGTGTAATGCCGGTCCGTCCGCACCACCATGTCGTTCTCCGCGACGAGGTTGAAGGCCGGTCCCAGCAGGTCCGGTTCGGCTGCGCGGGCGGCTGCGACAGCCCCGAGCAGAACCATTCCAGCGAGGCAGAACGCGAGCAGGCGATCACCTGCACTGGCTCTGTGCCAGGCCAGAAGTGTGTTTCGTGGCGTGCAGCGAAATGAAGGCTGAGCTGTCATAAACCGGCGATTGCCTAACGTGGTGACTGGTCCTTGGCGAAGCTTTTCTGCTCCCCACGCGACTTTTCATTCCTGCCCAGAAGGCAATGCCGGGGGCGCGTTGATTTTCTTCCACCAAAATAATTTCCACTCGCCGCCGCGGGGCTTTGCGACCTAGGCTCGACTCCAGCCTCAACTGTTTAACCGTCCATGGATGTCTCATTCAACTGCCCCAAGTGCGGCCTGCACATCAGTGCGGATGCCGAGGCTGTGGGCGAGCTGATCAACTGCCCCGAGTGCGACGTGGAGTTCCGCATCCCGCCCGGACGCCCGCGCCAGCGGCCGGTCCCGGTGGATGTGAAGAAGAGCACCGGACCTGCGGGTGCCTTGGTTTCCGCGAAGGGCAAGACCGGGCCCACGGGCAAAGCCAGCACGCACAAGCCGCTGGTGGTGCCGCACCACACGGGTCCGCAGGAGTCACTCCTCAAGAAAACCGAGCCGGCCGCCAAGGCCAACAAGGGCGAGCCGCCCAAGATCCGCGTGCGCTGCATCAAGCGCAGCACCTGCGTGGAGGTCGGCCATGACCGCTTCGACGAGGTGGTCACCGAGTTTCTGAGCCAGGTGGGGCAGGACAACATCATCCACATGAGCCCCATTGCCTACGGCGTCGTGGACGCTTCCGGGCACATGCTGCCGGACTACGGCATCATGGTGATTTACAAGGGCTGAAGCCAAGGTGCAGAGCGCGCTCCAGCCCCGGCTTTATCGCGTGCGGCATTCGTTGTAGCCTCGCGCCATGACAACGCTGCTCATAGCCACGCGCAACGCGCACAAGGTTGGGGAGATTCAGGCCATCCTCGGCGCGGGTTTCCACTGCCGCGCCTTGTTGCAGGAGTTTCCCACTGCGCCCGTGCCGGTGGAGGATGCGGATTCTTTTGCTGGCAATGCGGTGCTCAAGGCCCGGTCACTGGCGGGCTGGCTGGCCAGCTCGGCTGCCGCGCGGGAACTCGAAGCGGAGCGCGCCTGCGTGCTTGCGGATGATTCCGGCCTTGAAGTGGATGCGCTGGGCGGCGCACCGGGCATTCACTCCGCGCGCTTCGCCGCCCTGGACGCGGCCCAGGCAGGCAACAGCCCGGATCAGGACAACAACACGAAGCTGCTGCGGCTGCTGGCCGGGGTGCCGGCGGAAAAGCGCTCGGCCCGCTTTCGTTGCGCGCTGGCGCTCATGCCGGTGGGTGGCACGGATGCACCCGAAATTTTTGAGGGAACCTGCGAAGGCCGCATTGACTTGGCCCCGCGCGGAGTGGGCGGCTTCGGCTACGACCCGTTGTTCATTCCGGTGGGGCGGGCGCAGTCCTTTGCCGAGCTGGGGGAGGAAACGAAGAACCTCATCAGCCACCGTTCGCAGGCGCTGGCGAAGCTGCGGACGTGGCTCAGCGGTGGAAAGTGAGGTAAGCAGTAAAGAGCGGCCGAACCTGCTTGGAGGCC
>CAIPBN010000636.1 GCA_903863315.1 uncultured Verrucomicrobiota bacterium
CGCCGCTCGCCGGGGCGAAGCGTCTCCCCGCCAGCGCCGCAGCCGGTCCCATCACGCTCGACTCCGCGCTCTGGCCAATCGCGAAGGCCAGCGAGCTGGTCGCCCTGCCTGGCGCGGCCCCGCTCACGCGCAAGACCACCGTCCGTGCCGCCTACGACGACGCGCATCTCTACATGTTCGCCGAGAGCGAGCTGCCCGCCGCGTTGATGCAGCCCGGCCTCGGCACGAACCACGAATCCCTCTCGCTCTACCTCGCGCCCATCGCCGGACGCGACGTGGCGTATCGCTTCACCGTCGGTCTGCGCGCCGAGGCGAAGACCGATGCCGCCGCGGGCTTTGTCACCGACGCCATGGACCCGCGCCACGGCCAGTTCGACCCGGACTGGAACGGCGATTGGAAATACGAGTCCCGCCTCGAACCCGGGAAGAACCGCTGGCTGGCCTTGCTGAAAATTCCCTTCAAGACCCTCGGTGTCGAAGCGCCGAAGCCCGAATCGTTCTGGCGGGCCAATGTCGCGCGCGTTCACCTCGCCGCGCCGGACCGCGTCGAGCGCTCGCTCTGGTCGGTCTCGCCCGGCACGAAGGGTTTTGAAGACCGCAACGACTTCGGCGAACTCGCCTTCGCCAGCGCGTCGGTCACCAAGTCCGCCGCGCTGCCGGAGAAGCACCCGTTGCAAGCCTGGCGCGATGACTACAACGCCAAGTCCTTCGAGCTGCCTGCGGACTGGCGGAAGCTGCCCGGCCTGCTGCCCATGCCGCTGGCCGAATGGCGCTTTCGCACCGACCCGCTGGAGCAGGGCCTCAAGCAAGGCTGGCAGCAGGCCGCGCTGAACGAAAGCGACTGGGTGAAGATGCGCGTCCCGTCCTTCTGGGCGGAGAATGATGCGGTGGGCAAGTTCCAGGGCTACGCGTGGTATCGCACCACCGTCACGCTGCCCGCCAACTGGCAGGGCAGGGGCCTGCGACTCCTCTTCGGCTCCGTGGACGAGCAGGCGTGGGTGTATGTGAACGACCAGTTGGTCCGCGAGCACACCGAGCAGTCGGAGAAGAAAAGCTACAACGACCTCTGGGAAACCCCCTTCATCGCCGAGGTCCCTGTGAACTTGCTGAAGCCCGGCCAGCCCAACGTGGTCGCCGTGCGCGTCCACAACTCCACCGCCAACGGCGGCCTCTGGCGGCCCGTGCTGGTGCAGGGTGTGGCGGGGAAATAACGGCTCAAGCTACCTCCCTCTCCGCCTCGGCCCGCGCCTTCGACTCCTGCCAAGATGTTTGATTGAACGGCGGCGCTCCGCCTCGTTACCCTCTCGCCATGCCATCGGGTGAAACGAGTTTTGCCAGCTTTGAGAAGGAACTGAACCGCCTGGTCGAGTCCTTCGGCAAACGCCTCGCGGAACTCAAGCAGCCGGGCTACGCCGAGGCCCAGCTTCGCGACGATTTTCTCAACCCCTTCTTCCGCGCCCTCGGCTGGGACATGGAGAACCGCGCCGGGCTTATTCAGACCGAGCGCGAGGTGGAGATCGAAAGCGCCACGCAGATTGGCGGCGGGCGCAAGCGTGCCGATTACCTGTTCCGCACCGACAAGCGCGCCCGCTTTGTGTGCGAAGCCAAGAAACCCGCCGAGGAGCTTTCCGCCCGCTACGCCTTCCAGGCCAAACGCTATGCCTGGAACAAAGGCGTGCCCGTCGCCGTCCTCACCGACTTCGAGGAACTCAAAATCTACGTCGTGGGCGGCAAGCCCTACCTCGACGAGCCGCAGGTGGGTGAATGGAAGAGCTGGCGTTTCCAGCAATACCCGCTCATCGCCCGCGAGCTTTGGGAACTGCTTGGCCGGGACCGAATCGCCGCCGGCAGCATTGACCAGGCCTTGGACGCCCTGCCCAAGAAGGCCGCCGGCACGGGCAAAGGCAAAGCCAAGCAG
>CAIPBN010000637.1 GCA_903863315.1 uncultured Verrucomicrobiota bacterium
CACGGCGGCGATATCGGCATCGCTCAGCACATCGCGCCAAGGCACCATGACGTTGCTGTAAGCGGCCCCCTTGACGGTCATCGGGCCACCCACGCCATCCAGCACCAGGCGGATGACCCGGTTCGGATTCTCGTGGAGCACCCATTCCGATCCAGCCAGGGGCGGGAACTGACCGGGAGCGCCGAGTCCGCTCGGCTGGTGGCACGCGGCACACGCGGCATAAACCTGCCGACCGCGGTCGAGCAGTTGTTCCTCCGGAGACTTGGCGGCCGCGCGCGGCGGGGTCTTGTAATCGCCTTGAAAAACATCGGCACGGAACGCACCGCCCGTGTTCTCAACGTAGAGGAAGCAGCCAAACAGCAGCACGCCCAAGGCAACGAACGGCCACGCGCTGCTCGTCGAGGCGACGGACACAGCGGGCTCCGAATCGGCTGCGGACGCGGCTTTTGCCTGCGGGCCGGAAGCAACCGCTGCGGGAGATGGCTTTTGCTTCTTCTTGCTCATGGTTTTGCAGGAGCGGCGGCAATCTTGGCAGGCACGGAAGGCTTGGTGACCGGGGCCTCGGGCAGCCCGACGTCCAGACGCTGGTCGAGCAGATACGCGACGAGCGCACGGGCGTCGTGCCGGGGATACACCGGTTTGTCGCTGCCAGGCACCTGAAGCGGCTCACCGGCGAACCGCTGCTCGGGCTGCTTGGTGGCGAACAGATACTTGGCAGACGGGCAGGTCGAGGCGGGAGCCACCAGACGAGGGTTATACAGGTGAATCAGCAGTCGCTGTTCCATTTCTGAGGCGAGGTTGGTGGAGGCGAACTTCCAAGGAGCGGCGAACTTCTCCGGGGCGCGGCTGCCGAGGCACGCCAGATCGGGACCAGCGCGCAGGCTGCCGAGCAACACTGGCGAATCATTGACGAAGTCGCGCGCCACACTGCGACGGGCACCCCAACCGCGCTCGATGTCCGGTCCGAGGTTGTAAATCACCAACTCGGCCTTGCCCCCGGCATCGTTGATCAATTTCACCGCACGCTCCGCCTCATCCGGGCCGGTTCGCTCCAAGACTTCCACCGGCAGCGTCGCCGCCAGGTCGTTCACCGTCTTGCTGGTCGAGCGGACGATCTGAGCCTTGTTGTCGAACTGCTTCAGCAACTTGAGCTCGGCGGCAAATTCCTTGAGAACCGGGGCCACGTTCGTGTCCGCCGCCAAGACGGCTGGCACGGCCACCGGCGTGATGCCGAGGTCCGCGCGGCTTTTGGCGAGGGCAATGAGCAGGTTGAAGTTGACCAGATTGGTCCGGCCGCTGCCCGGCAGTTCGAGGTTGATGGTGCTGGCGTTGGAGCCGCGATCCACCAGACGGGCACCGTAGAGGAGCGCGTCCTGCCGCACCTGCCGGGTATGGCACTGATAGCAGCCGAGCGAACGGTAAACTTCCGCGCCTTGGGCGGCCAAACCGGGACGATTGGCGGGGTGAACGTCACTCGTGTTGGGGATCGGGGCGGGAGCCAGACTGCCAAGCTGAACTTGCGGTGCCATCACCAAGGCCGCCCAGGAACAGGCGAGCGAGACAAACGCTCCGGCGGCAATCAGGGGACCATGGTTCATCGCACACCTCCACAGCAGGCAGCGCAGCAGCGGCGCAAGGCCAAGGCAAAGTTCACGAGGAAGGCCAGCGCGCCGATGCCGATGGCCCCATAACCGAACGTCACGAGCTTGAGGTGCCCGGCAACACCCGTGACCGCCTCACCGAGGAAGTTCCGGTCCGCCATGGCTCCAACCGCAGCCTGAGTCAGCCCGGCGAAGGAGTAGCCGATAGCCACGGAAACAACGCCCACGACCGACGCCCAAAACGCCAAATCCACAAGCCCCTCGGAAGGCAGCTCGTCCTGCGCCACCGTGAGGCGGGGCACGATGTAGTGCAACGCACCCAGCGCGGCCAACCCGAAAACTCCGAGCACCATGATGTCGGTGCGCGCTCCGGCGAAATAGGTGAACTGGGTGTAACGCGCGCCGGGGCCGATGCCGAACACGGCGTTCCGCAGGGTCACGAGGAGCAACAGAACCACCGCCACCGTCACAAAGCGAAAGACACCGCTGCGCTTCCACGCTTCGGCGATTCCCCCGTCCGCCGTGCGATACAGGTTGTAAGTGAGAACCACGACGGGCACGACGAGCAGCACGTTGGCCGCGCCGCTGACAGCGGGAATCCACGCCGGAACGGCGGACAGTTGGGACAAACCAGTCCAGCCGCCGATCAGCAGCAACAGCCAGAAACCATTCTGCGCCAGCGACTGGCTGTGGAGGGGACGCGCCACCACCTTCGGCACAAAGTAGAACATGACCGCGAGGGCCATTCCGATGAGGACCACTTGCAGGAGGTTGTTGCCAAACCACCCGGCCACGATGGCTTGAACCACACCCGGCACGCGCCAGCCCAGCAGCAGCCCTTGCGCAGACGACAGAATCCACGGGAACCAGAGCAGGCTCGCCAGCACAAACCAGAGGGAGACGTAAAGCGTCCGTTCCGTGCGCGCCTTCAAGGTGATCAGCGCCCACGCACCGATGCATGCGTAGCTGGCGAACAGCGGCAACGCGGCATAAAGCGGGAACTCCAGCAAGTCGAACCCAGTAGCGTCACCCGCGAGAATCCCGATGACTCCCACTGTCACCGCCAGATTCCAGAACTTCCCGGCGATGAACAAGCCAAGCGGATTGGTCAACTCCACCCGACCCAGCCGGGCAATGAGCCACAAGGCGAGTCCGAAAGCCGCCTGCAAGGCGAAACCATAGACCAGCGAATTGACCGCCGCCGGGCGAAGCCGCCCGTAGGTGACCCACGGGCAGCCTTCCATGAAGGTAGGCTGGTAGAGCTGGATGCTGGAGAGCAGCGCGAGCACTGCTCCAAACAGCAGCCAAGTGGCGCTGCTGAAAGCGAAGAACAGCACCGGCAGCCGGCACGAGGCCTCGGCCGCCACAGCGGATGGCGCGGTGGCACAGGCGGCCGGGGGGCTGGTTTGCGGGGCGGTCATGTCGGCTGTGACAGATTCTGGAACGGGGCGGCGGACAGTGCGGTGTGGCTCATGCGTTCACCCCTGCCCTGCCCGGCTTACTCGAAATCGCTCTTCTTCTCCGGTGCCTTAGGCGGGGCGGCGTTGGCCTTGTCCACCCGGGCGATGAAATCCGCCCGCGACGCGGTCGGATTCTGATAACCCTTCAAGGTCAGCTCCATCGCCGCCGTGACGGGGATGCGGTAAAAACCCTTCTCCTTGCTCACCACCGCGCTGGTATTCAGCTCCTGCGCGGCCGCCTGCCGGACTTCGGACTGAGCCTTGGCACGTTCACGTGCCCGGGCTTCACGCGCGGCTTGGGAACCGGTCTCGGTGTAATGCTGGAGCATCTTGGCCAATCCGCCGACGACTAGGAAAACGACGAGGATAGCGATGAAGTAGGCGAGCTTGGAGCGGCAGGCCGGGCTGCAGCAGGACTCTTGGGATTCAGGGCAGCTCATGGTGGTGAATTAGTGCGCGGCCTTGGTGGAAGCAGGGTCAACGTAAACACCCATGGCTTCCGCCACCCGGGGATCACGCTGCGGATAAGGCGGATGGGCGTTGAAATCGCGGGTGAACATGAACACCAGCACCGAGATCAGGAAGCCCAGCGAGAGGACGTCGTAGAAGCCGAAATGCAACCCGTCCGGGTAGAGCACAGGGCCGATGTTGAACTGCAAGTCGAGGTAATGGCACAGCCAAGCCCAGCCCGTCAGCGTGGTCATGACTTGGAAGTTCAGCTTCCGGTGGATGGGCAAAAGCAGCAGGAACGGGAACCAGAAGTGGCCGAAGATGGTAATCTGACCGACCCACCACCAACTGCCCTTTTCGCGCGCCACATACCAGAAGGTCTCCTCAGGAATGGCCGCGTTCCAGATCAGGAAATACTGGCTGAAGTGGATGTAGGCGTAGAACACCGTGAAGGCGAAGAAGAGCTTGCCGCAATCATGGAAGGTCACCTCGCGCGTCACATCCCTCAGGTCGCCGCGATTCTTGAAATACAGCAGCAGCCAGTAGGTCGTAATGACCGTCACCCACACGCTGCCGGCGAAGTAAACCACGCCATACATGGTCGAGAAGAACTGGTGGGAGAGGGCCTTCATCCAGTAGATGGCCGCGCCCGTCAGGCTGAAGGCGAAACAGAAGATGCCAGCGGCGGCATACTTGCGCATCGTGCGGGTGTGGACAGCGGCCCCGTCCTTGTCCTGCGCGAGCGACGCGTTGCGCAGGCCGTTGGTGACCACATACCAGATCACAAACAACAGGCCAGACACGATGTAGAACGCCTGCGTGGTGAAGAGCGGATACTTGGCGTGCAGGGCGTGGTCGGGATTAGCCTGCAATTCAGGTCCCATCCACGGAAAAATGTGAGGGGCCAGCGCGCCAATCGGAATCCAGAGAACCGCCATGGTAGGGCACAACAAACAGGCGATGTGCTCAAGGAAGCGGCGGATGGGCAGCATCCACTGGGCATCGAACAAGTGGTTCAGCAGAACGAGGAACAGCGCTCCCAGACAGAAGCTGAGGCAGAACATATACGCCGTGAGATAGGCATAACCGAACTGCTTTTGCCAGGACGGCGCCGCCGCGCAGCAGCTGGTGCAGGCCGCGCCACCGTGGTCGGCATGCACGGCCTCCGCCTTGGTCTCGGTCTTGTGGGCGTCAGCGGCGGTCAGGTTGGCACCCAGCAGGGTGGCGGCGAAAGCGAGGGCGATGACAGCCACCCAACGCGCCCGCAGGCCGGACAGGAATGATAAAGCGTGCGTGCTCATGGAATCACTTCAGCAAGGCGCGGTCGGTCGGAGGCACTTCTTCCAGCGTGGCCAACCGGGCGCGCTGCAAGGCACGCACATAGGCGACAATGGCCCACCGGTCATTGATTTCGATGTTCGCGGCGTATCCCTGCATCAGGTTGCGCCCCTGGCTGATGACGTGGAACAGCTCGCCATCCGGCAGCTTCGCAATGCGCTGGTCGTGCAGGTTGGCCACCACCGCCATGGCCCCAATTTTCTTGGTGATCCCGTTGCCATCCCCCGCCGCACCGTGGCACGGGAGGCACGAGATGTTGTAGCGCTCCCGCCCGCGCGCCATGGTGGCGGTCGTAACGGGAACCGGGATGGTCGCGACCCAGTTGGTGGTGCCGGTCACCAGCCCGGTGTTCTTGGGCGTCCCCTGCCAGGTATCGTTGTTCTGGTCACCGATGCGCTGAGCGACGGTGCCCGCGACATGCGGTTGGGAGCTGCGGCCGTCATTAAAGAAGCTGTTCGGCACCTGCGGCCGGAGTTTGGCCTGACGCACCATGTCGTCAAAAATTTCCAGCGGCGGCTTGCGGAAATCCGTGCCACGGCGACCGGCGATCCCAAACACGGTCACGGACAGGAGGGCGAAGCCCAAAAGGAAGGCGAAGAAGTAACGCATGTCAGTCCTCCACCAGCTCGATGTGCTTGCTGCCCGCGGAGGCGAGCAGTTTGCGGGTTTCCTCGGTGTTGAACTTCGGGTCCGCCGTCTCGATGACGACGATGAACTTGTCGTGGCTGGCACCGGCGCAGAACTTGCGGTTCTTCAGCAGCGGGTGGTGCAGCCGGGGCAGTCGGTTGAGCAGGAACATGCCGATCAGCGATCCAAAGGAGGCGAGCAGGATCGTCAGCTCGTAGCTCACCGGGAAGCTGAAAAACGGGCTCATCATGGGCTTTCCGCCGATGACAATCTTGTAGTCGTAAGCGTTCATCCACCAAATCATCGTCATGCCGGTGGTGTAGCCAATTGCCCCGCCGCAGAACGTGAACCAGCCGACCTTGGAGTTCGGGAGCCCCATCGCCGCGTCCATCCCGTGCACAGGGAACGGCGTGTGGACATCCCACTTGGTATAGCCGGCGTCGCGCACCTTTTCCGCCGCGTGCATTGCGTCGGCCGGGTTGTCGAAGACCGCCATTAAACCGTAAGCGTTCATCAGTGGTGTCCTCCGTGCTTGGCGCCGCCCATCGGATGATGCGGATCAGCCTGCGGCGTGACGCCCTTCACTTCGGAAATCGCAATCATGGGCAGGTAGCGCATGAACAACAGGAACAGGGTCATGAACAACCCGAAGCTGCCTACGAAAGTGCAGATGTCCACCCATGTGGGCTTGAAGTATCCCCAGCTGGACGGGATGTAATCGCGGTGCAGCGAGGTCACGATGATAACGAAGCGCTCGAACCACATGCCGATGTTCACAAAGATGGTCACGATGAAGACGAACACCATGTTCGTGCGGCACCACTTGAACCAGAACAGGTGCGGGCTGATCACGTTACAGGAAATCATCCACCAGTAGCTCCACCAATAGGGGCCGAATGCGCGGTTCTTGAAGGCCGCCAGCTCGTAGGGATTGCCGCCATACCACGCGATGAAAAACTCCATCCCGTAAGCGTAGCCCACGATGGAACCCGTGGCCAAGATGACCTTGCACATCAACTCAACGTGCCGGACGGTGACGATGTCCTCCAGCTTGCACAGCGTGCGCAGCGGCACCAGCAAGGTGAGCACCATGCCGAAACCGGAGAAGACGGCACCCGCAACGAAGTAGGGCGGGAAGATGGTCGTGTGCCAGCCGGGAAGCTGTGAAACCGCGAAGTCGAACGACACGATTGAATGCACGGACAACACCAGCGGAGTCGAGAGGCCGGCGAGGAGCAAATAGGCCTTCTCGTAGTTGCTCCAGTGGCGGTTCGAGCCGGTCCAGCCGAAAGCGAACAAGCCGTAGAGGAACTTCTTCACCTTGCTGGTCGCACGATCCCGCATCGTGGCGAGATCGGGGATCAGACCTGTATACCAGAACAGCAGCGAAACCGTGCCGTAGGTCGAGACGGCGAACACGTCCCAGAGCAACGGCGAACGGAATTGCGGCCAGATGCCGTAATTGTTCGGAATGGGCGGCAGCCACCAGAGCGCATACCAGATGCGACCGACGTGAATCAGCGGGAAAATGCCGGCGCAAGCCACGGCGAACAAGGTCATGGCCTCGGCCGCGCGGTTGACCGACGTGCGCCACTTCTGCCGCAGCAGGAAGAGAATCGCGGAGATGAGCGTGCCGGCGTGGCCGATGCCGATCCAGAAGACGAAGTTCGTGATGTCCCACGCCCACGCGACGGGCTGGTTCAAACCCCAGACGCCGACCCCGGTGGCGATGAGGTAGGCGATGCACCCGAACATCATCGTCATGAGCGAAACGCTCATGAGCAAGGCGGG
>CAIPBN010000638.1 GCA_903863315.1 uncultured Verrucomicrobiota bacterium
CCCGGAGCAGATCCTTCAGCTCCGCGTAGTCGAAGTGGACCACGAACTCGCCGTCCGCGCCGGACGCGATGGCATAGGGGTTGAAGTAGATTTGCAGTCCGGTGGGCGAGAGCGTGAAGGTGTCGAGAGTCACGTCTTTGTCAAACACGGCCTCGGGGCGCGGGGCACTGATGGCCTTGAGTTTCGGCACGCACCGCGTCCGCAGCTCGGCCAGCCACGGCGCGTTCTCCCGGAACAATTCTCCCAGCGCCAAGGCCCGCAGGCCCTCGCCTTCGGCCAGGAAGTTCGCCCCGCGCCAATGCGAGTGGTTGCCGAGGCCGCCGGTCGCGTCGTAGCTGGAGACGGAGAAGCTCGCGAGGTTCGTCGTGAGCAGGCGCAACTGCCAGTTCGCGGTCAACTCGTGTTGGTTGAACACCGACAACTCCCGTTCCCGAATCATCTCCCGCCAGAAACCAAACGGCGCGCTGATGAACTCCGCCGCCTCCGTCTCGCACTGGCGCAAAATCTCTTGGCTGACCGCCGCCGCCAAGGGCTCGCCCCCCGGGAGCTTCGGAAACTGCGCGCGATACTCCTGGGTCCCGCCCAGCCGCCCCAGCCGAATCCCGGCGACCCGTCGAAAGCCGACATGCTCAAACTGCCGCGTGAGGTTCGCCGTGTCGCTGCCCCACGATGCCAGGCGTGGCAGTGTGGCGTTGAACTGGTCTGAATTGTCGGTGGACGTGACCATTGATTCAGGCGGCGACTTGGCGTCGTCCCGCTCGCGTCCGTGAAAGATCTGCTTCCACGGATGGCGGCGCGTCTCGGTGGTGAACCACTCGGCTCGTCCCTGTCCTTCGCGATACAGCCACCCCTGCCAACCGGAGCTGCGGCTGTCCGCGTCGTCCAACTCGAAGAGGTTCAGATAAACCAGCCGCCCGTCCACGTCGCGACCGACGAACGTGCCGCCAGCCACGGGGCGGGCTGGGGAACGGCTGACATCGCGCCAGCAGAGGAAGGTGAAGCTGGCGAGCGCGACGCCGAACGCCACCGCTAGCCAGCGGCCTTGGCGTGATGCAGGCGGGGCAGGGGACCGACCACTCATCTCGCCGCGTGGATGACGAGGTTCAGCTTGCCGATTTCCAGCCGGCTGCCGTCCTTGAGCGGCGTGCGTTTGCCGCTGGCGCTCTCGACGTATTCGATGAGGCCGTTTGCAAACACGATGCTCGCGAAACGGTGCGGCAGCCCGCGCACGAAGACATGGTCCTCGCCGCCGCCGATGGTCACGGCCTGCGCGCCGAGGTTGAAGTTCGTCGTCTCGTTCGGTGCCCAGATGACTTCGAGACTCGCCTCGCGGAAGAGTTTCTCGACCACGATCATCGCGAGGCCGAGCGCAAGGCCCAGCGTGCCGATGCCCACGAGCCGGCCAATCGCATCTGGCAACACCGAGCCGACCAGCAGGAACCCGATGCCACCCAAGCCTCCGCCGATCGCACCGGCAACCATCCCTCGCAGCAACCCCAGGTTGGGCACCGGACGTGACAGCAACGCGCCAAGCAGCGCTCCCATTAGCGCCCAGCAAACCGTGCGCACAACGAGGGCATGAAACTCCGGCGAGCCGAAGGGCACGGAGAAGGCCGCTTGTGCCACCACGCCGGAGACGAAACCCGCGAGCGCTCCGAACAACAGGGTTTTCTGAATGCTGCGGGGCCGCACGTCGCGCCGCTGATGCCACTCACCTGCGGCGAAGAGCACGGCGCACAACACGCTGGCGGCGATGGCGGACCACAGCCCGGTGGCAATCATGAGCCGCAACGCCGTGGCCTCCCGCCCGCCGCCCGGCGCGAACTCCGCGAGCACCGAACCCGCTGCGCCGCCGAGCGCACCCGCCTGCAGGAAGAGCAGCGGCTTGTTCGCGCGGATGGCGGCCAGCGCGGGCGGCAGGGTGCCGGGTTGTGCGGGGGTGGACATCGGCGCGACCGATGAGTTCAGCTCTTGCCCGTGCGGACGCGGTCCTTCTTTTCCTCCAGCTCGGCAGCGAGGGACTTGCGGTCGCTGACGAGCTGTTTCTCTAGTTGTTCGTAGGCTTCCGCGTCGCCCTTGTCGGCGGCTTTCTGAAGCTGGCCTTTCACCAGGATTTCGCGGTCGGCAATCTTGGATTTGTAGAGCGAGTCGAGGTCGGCGAGCTTCGCCTTCTGTTCCGCGGTGAGCTTGGCGGACGGGGCCTGCTTGCTCAGCCGCTCCATCGCGAGTTCGTAGGAAGATTTCATGCGGGGACGTTAGCCGCGAAACGGCGCAAAGGGCAGGAAGAAAATGACCGGCCCGCCAAACACGCGAACCGACGCGAAAATGGAAACTGAGGATTGGGGAATTCACCCAACGACCGGGGCGATGGCTTCACGGGGTTCCCCTTTCGCCTCTATTCGCGGGTTTAGCCGGCAAGGAGTTTTCAATCCGCTGGGTCGGAGATCGGCACTCCGCCGGCGGGTTGCACAGCAATCTCGACTTTCCCCTCCACTACGCGGACCAGATGTGCGCGCACCGGACGGGACGGCACCGTGAGGCACGCGCCGGTCTTGAGGTCGAACTCCCAGCCGTGCAACGGACAGGCCACCGTGCATTTCTCCCCCTCGATCCAGCCCGGTCCCAGCGGACCGCCCCGATGCGGACAGGTATCATCCAGCGCGTAAAACTGCCCACCGATGTTGAACACGGCGATGCGTCGGCCGCCAAGCTCGATGGTCTCGCCCTTGCCGGGTGGCAGGGCGGCGGCGTCGAGGACGGGGAGGAAGTCCGGCACGCGGCGAACTATGTCCGTCCCGTCTTGCGAAATCAACCCATGGCCTGTCTCGCCTTGTGGGCATTTCGACTGTCGCAGGCGAGGGAAGCGCCTCGTCGCCGTCTCGATGAACCGCACGCGCTCGGTGGAAGTGTCGCGGACTGCGTGGCCCCTCTCCCGACGGTGGAGGAACGAGGTGAGAGAGGGGGGTCGCTGCGCCATTTCGCGCGCTTACCCATTTGGCTGCCCAACGGGCTTACCCCAAGGGCGGCGGCTCGGCGGGCTCGGTGTCCACTGGCACGGCGGGGGCGTGGCGGGCGGCCCAGATCGAGGCCG
>CAIPBN010000639.1 GCA_903863315.1 uncultured Verrucomicrobiota bacterium
CGGAGGAATTGCAAGGTGCGCAGACACGCATGCCCCAGCAGATGCACCAGCGCCAAGTAGCGGAAGCCCAGTCCAATCTCGGCAATGATGAAGCCCACCTGCGTCAACGAGGCAAAGGCCAGCGCAGACTTGATGTCGGTCTGCACGCGCCCGACCAGATAGGCGTAGGCGGAAGTGGTCAGCCCAAGCAAAACCAGGAACACGGAAAGCCAGATGGAGCTGTCCAGCACCGGGCTGACGCGCAACAGCAGGAACACGCCGAGGTGCACCGACAACGCGCCGTAGAACACCGCGCTGGAAGGCGTCGGGCCTTCCATCGCGCGCGGCAGCCAGCCAGAGAACGGGACCAGCGCCGACTTGCCCGCAGCCGCGATGATGAACAACACCCCTAGCAGGGTGAAGTGCGGTCCAATCAGCAGCGGGTCATGCGCCGGCCACGCGTTCTTGCCCACCAGATGATCGAAGTCCCCTGCCCCGTTGATCTCGTGCATCAGGATGGCCGCCAATAGCAGCGCCACATCGCACAGGCGATACACCACCCACACGCGCAGCCCGTTGCGCGGCGGCGAGGGACGCTCGTGGAAAAAGGCGATGAGCAGGACCGAGGAAAGCCCGACCAGCTCCCAGCCCGCGAACAGCGTCTCCACCGTGTCCGAGAGCGAGGCCGTGAGCATGCCCAGCAGGAAGACGCCGAAGAGCACGAAGAAGCGCTGGTAGCCGCGCTCACGGTGCAGATAGCGCGTGGAGAAGGCTCCGATCGTGGCGCACAGCACCAGTGTCAGCCCCGCGTAGGACAGCGACAGCAGGTCGAGCACGAACTCGAACTTCAAGTGGTAATGCGGGGTGATGACCCAGTCGCCAAGTTCGATGGGATGCTGGGCGACCCGGTGCCAGAGCATCAGCACGCCCGCCGCCACCGCCGCGAGCAGGCTGATCGTGATGGTGCCCTGAATGAGCCGCCCGATGGTGTGCTCCTGCAGGCGGCGATTGCAGAGGAACGCGCCGAAGAACACCGCCAGCAGCAGCACCGGCGCGGCCACGACCAGCAGGCCGAGGCCGGAAAGCACTTTGTCGAGGGCAGGCATGGTGCGGGTTCAGGTCAGGCGGCCGGCTTGATTTCCGCAAACTCCAGATGGTCCCGCCAGCCCGTATACCACTCGCGCGAAGACGCGGCGGTGGGCAGCGGACCCGCCTGCGAAACGTAAGGCTCGAACCCGCCCGGATGATAAAGGCTGAGCGCGCCCGTGGCGGGTTCCATCACCGCCACCTGCACCCAGAGGTTGGCAACCATCGTCTTGATGGCGGGATTCTTCTCCATGATCGCCAGGAAGGCGGCGGCCGTCGTCTCGATCACAAAGAGCAGCCGCACCGGTTCGTGAATCTCCACCATCTGCCACGGCAGCCCGGTGCGCAGATCACTCATCGCCCCGTCCATCACGCCCAGCAGCCCGGTGATGTTGTGCGGCAGCTTGGAGCCGGAACCCCAGCCGGGCGAGTCCACGTAGGAAAAGTAGTATTCCAAGTTGATGCCCGAGCACACCGGCACCACCGCGCCGAGAATG
This sequence comes from uncultured Verrucomicrobiota bacterium, assembly GCA_903863315.1. GTDB lineage: Bacteria > Verrucomicrobiota > Verrucomicrobiia > Limisphaerales > SXTU01 > SXTU01. The sequence continues at coordinate 1,563 of CAIPBN010000639.1, forward strand.
CGCGCCAGAATCGCAGTCTGCGCGTCATCCTGCGTAGGGTCATACGAGACGAGAAACGCCCGCCGGTCCAGGAACAGACCGCGCGTTTTCTGCCGCCGACCCACGATGCAGATGGCGTTGGTCGCGTGGCCCCACTCGGGCCGGACCTGCGCGAGATCCTCCGAGCGGCCTTCCATGTGATGCTTCGCCGCCACCGCCGTCAGTTCCAGCGGCGCGGACCCAAACCGCCGCGCGCGTTCATGCGCGTTGCGAATGACTGCTTCCTCCATCGCCTTGCCCGCCACTTGAAACTCGAACCGGTGCGACTCCGGCACGCGGTCCACATCGGCATAAGTCAGGTTGTCGTTCGCGGTGTTGTGGAGGCCGCCGACGAAGACCGTGTCCTCCGGAATCGCAATGCCGCGCTCCGCCAGCGTCCGGCGCACGCGCGGGTCATTGAGCATCTCCGCAATCGCCCGGGCGTTCGGCCCGCCAACGCCGCCGCCGCACGCCCCGCAGTCATGGGCGGACTCATGCGGGTTGTTCATGCTCGTCGAGCCATGGCCGAAGATGAGCACAACCCGCGCGAAGCCGGTCGTCAGGCCGATGTCCCGCAGCAAGCGCTCGGCGATGTTGCCCATCTCCGCCGGCAGAAAACCGTGTCCCGCCTCGTCCTGCGAAGGCGAAGGCGCGCTGCGCTCCAGCTTCAACCGCGTTGCTGGAGGCGGCGCGATGAAGCTGCCGAAGAAACCCCGGAACTGCGCCGTGAGCCGCGGGAACACCACGCGCGCCACCAACGGCACCGTGGCCAGCAGGCCAAAGGTGGCCGAGAGAAACGCTCCGCTGACAATGCGCCGACTGCCGCCGTGAAAGCTTTGCAAGGCCATCCCCAGCCGGCGGCGCGTGCTGCTGCGGCGGCGCTCCTCCTCCTGCAAGCTGCTCTCCACCGTCTCTGAAACCCAGTGCTGCGGCCGCACGACCACCGGACAGAGCGGCACGAAGTCCGCCGCCGCCGCGCCCCGATAATACATGACCACGCCGAAGAAGCCCGCCGCCCCAAAGGTCTCCGCCGTCGGTGCCACCTCCTCCACATGTCGCCGGATGGATTCCTCCCGCTCGTCGATGCAGAAGACCGCCTGAAACGACGGCCGTCCCGACGGCTTCGCTGGACGCCCGGCCCGCGCAGCCAGTGCATCGAGCGTCTGCACTCGGAAGCGGTGTTCGTAGGCGAGGTGGAACAACCGGCGACGGTCCAGCTCCGTGAATCCCTCCACCTCGGCGACCAGCTTCTTCCACGCCGGCGGATCGAGATGGAACAGTTGTTCCGGCGTCCAGCCCAGCACCTGCGCCAGTTGGAACAACAGGAACGCCCGCTGCTTGTCCTGGTTGGGCTGGGTGCAATGCAGCCGGGGAATCAACTCCGCGCGCAAGGCCGCCAGTGTGCCGCGATAGTCCAAAGACGCCTTGGTCCCCGCGCGCAGGGCAAAGCGCTCCAACAGCAGCCGAACGGCCAGAAACTCGATCAAGCTGTCCTGCGGCACCGCGTGATGGACACGGTCAGCCCGTTGCTCGACGTGCCAGATCATCCCGCCCCAGCCGCGCAGGGCGAGCAGGGTCGCCGACAGAAATTCCTCCACCTCCGCCTCGCCCACCCCCAGCTCATCAAGCGATTCCTGCAAGCACGCGAGCGCCGACACGTTGCCCGCCCGCAAACGTCTTGCCTCCGCTCCGAGGCCCTTCAGCCACCAGGCAGAAGCCAGTCCGCCAGTTTGGTGCAACGTGATGAAGGCATGAAAAAAACCGCGATCCCGCTCGGGCAGCACCTGGTGCGCAATGCCCTGATCGAGGAAGGCCGCGCAGAAACGGATGAGCACCTCATTGACCAGCAAGTCACTGTCCATGCCACCCAGCGCGCCCAGGACATCGCGGTGCCGGACCAACGGCCGGGCTGGCGGCGTGAGATCCACGGCGATGCGCACACCTTCACAGCAAACTTCCCAGAGCGCGGACAGGGTGAACGCCTCCCAGGTCTCGCCGCTCCAGTCCTCGATGCGGGTGGCCTTGAAGCGGGTGAACAGCCCGTCAATCCAGTCGGGGTGCTCCACGCCGGTCTGCGCGCCGCGCAGCCGCCGCATGACCCAATGCCGCGTCTCCGTGATCAGCCGCAGCCGCTCGACTTCGGACACATCGGCGCGCGCCTTGAGCAAGGCATCCGTCTCCGCCATGAACCAGTCCAGCTCCCGCCCGTCGCCGCTGCGGAGCGGGTGTTGCAGCATCGCCAGCCACAGGTCAAGCCGAGTGGACTGCGCATGCACCGCGACGCCCGCCTGCGCGCCCAAATCCCGCTCCACGACGGCCCGCAGCTCGGAAAAAAGAATGCGCCCGCGGCTCAACTCCTCCCGGTAACGATCCTCGCTCAGATACGGCTCGCACCCGAACACACCCGCCCCCGTCCGCACCGCCGCATCGAAGGTCTGATGCTCGAAGGCATGCAGGGTGTTGTGGTGGATGAAGACGCCAATGGGCCCCTGCGCCGGCAGCAGATGCGCTGCATGCCGGATCTGCCCCGCCAGCCGCTGCAACCCGGCCGGCACCGCGCCGGCGGAAGCTGCTGCGTGGGCTGAAGCGGGACTGCTCATGGGTCGTTGAACAGTGATGCGGTGACCGGCTATTTGCCCGGAAAGGATTTCCCGCTCCGCGGTTTGCCCTCCACCGCGGGCTTATACCACTCCTCGTGGGTCTCATCGATGTCCACATGGCCGCCGGTTTTCTCGTGGTTCTCGCGCCAGCCATGCAAGGCCTCGAACGCGGAGTGATCAATGAAATCCACCGCCAAATCGATGTCCGCCGGACGCCCGGCGGGAATGCGCGACAGCTCGGCGTTCAGCTTCGGCACAGAGGCGAACGTCAGCGTGCCCTCGATGCGCACATGCCACTTGCCCCCCCGCTCCTCCATCGTCACCTGCGTGTTGGAAAGCCGGCGGATGGCGTGGAAGACGGACAGCGCCAGGCCGATGCCCACGCCGGCCAGCAGGTTGATGCACGTCACGCCCAGCACGGTGGCAAAGTAGATCGGATGCTCGCTGTGCGTTCTCAGATCCCGGATATGATTCAGGTTCACCAGGTTGATGCCCACATGCACCAGCAGACCGGCCAGAACCGCCAGGGGGATTTGCTGGATGAGGCTGCCGAGAAAGACGGCGAAGAGCAAAATCCACACGCCGTGCAGCACGGCCGACCAGCGGCTGGTGCCACCCGCGATGATGTTGGCTGAGGACCGCACGATCACGCCCGTGATGGGCAATCCACCCATCAGGCCGGAGACAAGGTTGCCCATGCCCTGGGCCGAGAGCTCCTTGTCGAGATTACAGCGCGGCCCCGAGTGCAGCTTGTCCGTGGCCACGGCACAGAGCAACGACTCGATGCTGGCGATGACCGCGACCGTAAGGACAGCGATCACAAACGCGCCCCAGTCCGTCGGGAGCGCCAGCTTGGTCAGTTCGAACTTCTCCGGCAGGACCACCCGCTTCACATCCAGCTTCATCAGGATGGAAGCCACCGTGCCCACCACCACCGCCACCAACGGCCCCGGAACGGCCTTGAGCGCCGGCACCTTGAGCTTCTTCCAGCCAATCAGGATGCCGATGGTCAAAAAACCCAGCGCCGCCGCAGAGGCGTTCATCACGCCCAGCTGTTGCGGAATGCCGATTAAGTTCGCCAGCGGCGCGCTCTTCGGTCCGCCCCCGAGCACCACGTGGATTTGCGCCAGCGCGATCGAGATGCCGATGCCCGCCAGCATCCCATGCACCACCGCCGGGGCGATGATCAGCGCCCCGCGCGCCACCTTGAACCAGCCCAGCGCCAACTGCACCACGCCGGCACAAGCGGTGATCACGCACATCGTCTGCCAGCCAAACTGATGCACCAGCCCCGCCACCACAACCGTCAACCCCGCGGCTGGCCCGGACACCTGCAACGGCGCTCCCGCCAGCAGCCCCGTCACAATCCCCCCCGCCACCGCGCCAATCAGCCCCGCGACGATGGGCGCACCCGAAGCCAGAGCGATGCCCAGCGAGAGCGGCACGGCAACCAGGAAGACAACCAAAGAGGCGGGCAAATCACGACGCAGGGTGTTAGTCATAAGGCAAAGCGAACCAGAACCGCAAAGGCAGCCAGGACAACTTTGGGGTGGAGTCAATTCTCGCAGGGCACTGTAGCGCAAGCCCTTTTTCCCGCCCCCGAAACTCGGGCACTCGCCCCCCC
>CAIPBN010000640.1 GCA_903863315.1 uncultured Verrucomicrobiota bacterium
GCTGCTCTTCGTGCCGGCGCGCAATTTCGAGACGATGGGCATGGGGCGCATGGAGTCGGAGGTGAACCTTTACTGCAAGAAGGTGCTCATCCAGGCGAAGGCCAAGCATCTGTTCCCGGAATGGCTGCGCTTCCTCAAGGGCGTCGTGGACAGCGAGGACCTGCCGCTGAACATCTCGCGGGAGACGATGCAGGACTCGGCGCTGATGCAGAAGTTGAACAAGGTGCTGACGACGCGCTTCCTCAAGTTCCTCGATGAACAGGCCGAGAAAGACCTCGCGACCTATGAGAAGTTTTACGCGGAGTATCAGCGGTTCCTGAAGGAAGGCGTGGTCACGGACTTCACGCACAAGGAGGCGGTCGGCAAGCTGCTGCGTTACGAGTCCTCCCTGCTGGAGAAGGGCAAGCTGACGTCGCTGGCGGAATACGTGAAGCGGATGGGCTCCGAGCAGAAGGAGATCTACTGCCTGATGGCCCCGAGCCGCGAGGCGGCGGAGAGCAGCCCTTACTACGAGGTGTTCCGCGAGCGGAAGTTCGAGGTGCTTTTCCTTTATGATGCGTGGGACGAGTTCGTCATGGAGCACCTGCACACGTTTGAGGGCAAGCCGTTGAAGGCAGCCGAGAAGGCGGAACTCAACCTCACGGATCCCAAGAAGGATGGCGCGCTCAGCGAGGAAGCAGCCAAGGCGCTCGCGCAATGGCTCAAAGAATCACTGGGCGACAAGGTCGGCGAAGTGCGCGTGTCGCAGCGGCTCGTGGACAGCCCGGCGGTGGTTGTGGACGCCGACAAGTTCATGACTTCGAGCATGCGACGGATGCTCAAGGCGATGAAGAAGGACGATCAGGAGCTGGGCCCGGAGAAGCAGGACTTTGAGATCAATCCGGCGCATCCGATCATTTCGCGCCTGGATCAAATGCGGCAAAAGGATGCGGCCTTTGCCGGCCAGGTCGCGGAGCAAATCCTCGACAATGCCCGCGTGGCGGCGGGCGTGCTGGAAGATCCGCGCACGATGCTGAAGCGGCTGAACCAGTTGCTGGAGAAGGTGCTGAATCAGTAGGGCAGCGGTGGTGAGGGGCGTTCGCGGCTCGCCTGACTTGCGGTGAATGGCTGTTTGGCCTTCCCGTCCGAAACCCGTGCCACTGAAGCCTGCCTCCATCGCGCGCAAACCCGCGCTGGGCTTCATCTTTGTCACCCTGTTCCTGGACATCCTAGGCGTCGGGTTGATCATTCCAATTCTACCCAAGCTCATTGAGGAGTTTCAGGGTGGCCGTGTGGAGGTGGCGGCGCACACGTATGGGCTGCTCGCCGCACTGTATTCGCTGATGCAGTTCGTTTGCGCGCCGCTGCTGGGAAGCTTGTCGGATCGCTTTGGGCGGCGGCCGGTCATTCTCGCGTCACTGTTTGGCTCGGGGCTGGATTATCTGCTGCTGGCGTATGCGCCGTCGCTGGGCTGGTTTTTTGTCGGGCGCATTCTGGCAGGGATCACGGGGGCAAACTTCGCGGCGGCCACGGCTTACATTGCGGACATCAGCCCGCCGGAGAAGCGGGCGGCGAACTTCGGCATCATCGGCGCGGCGTTTGGTTTGGGGTTCATCGCCGGGCCGGCGATGGGCGGACTGCTGGGCGAGGTGAGTCTGCGGCTGCCGTTTTTGGTCGCGGCGGGACTGACACTGGTGAACTGGTTGTATGGCTTGCTGGTGCTGCCAGAGTCCTTGCCGGTGGAGAACCGGCGCGCGTTTGCCTGGGGTCGGGCGAATCCAGTGGGGGCGCTGCTGGCCCTGCAGCGTCATCCGGAGGTCTTTGGCCTGACGGGCACGTATTTTTTGATGAACCTGGCGCATCAAGTTTTCCCCAGCACATGGGTGCTCTACACGAGTTACCGCTACGGCTGGACGCCGCGCCAGACGGGTGAATCGCTGGCGTTGGTGGGGTTGATGGCGGCCGTGGTGCA
>CAIPBN010000641.1 GCA_903863315.1 uncultured Verrucomicrobiota bacterium
AATTCGTCAGGCAAACATCAGCAATGGGGACGTGTTGGACTTGGAACTCCCCGTTCCCCCCATCACGTTGCAGCGCGAATTCGCCCGGCGAGTGACGGCGGTAGAGGCGCTGAAGACGGCGCAGCGCGCGTCGCTGGCGGAGCTGGACGCGCTCTTCGCCACCCTCCAGCACCGCGCCTTCCGCGGGGAGCTGTAGGGTTGGAAACTGAAGCTTGTTCTGTCAGAAATAATGGGTAGTTTTTCTGACGAAATTAAGCGTCTGTTTTAGGTGCAAACCATTGATGCCAAGTTGATAAGCCGGATCTACGGAAGCGGCAGGGGTTCAGCCTTCACCCCGAATTCGTTTCTGGACCTCGGCAGCCGTGCGGCCGTGGACAAGGCGCTGTCTCGGCTGGCGGCCAAGGGGACGATCCGTCGGCTGGCACGGGGCCTCTATGAGTATCCCCGGGAGCACCCAGAACTGGGGCTGTTGTCGCCGGACATTGAGAAGGTGGCGAAGGCGCTGGCCGGGAAGGATCGGATTCGCCTGCAACCCGCCGGAGCTTACGCGACGAATCTGCTGGGCTTGTCCGAGCAAGTGCCGGCCAGGGTGGTGTTCCTGACCGATGGGCCGTCGCGCACGGTGAAGTTCGGGCGGCAGGAAATCCAGTTGCGCCTGACGACGCCGCGCAACATGGCGGCAGCAGGACGGTTGAGCGGACTGCTCATGCAGGCGTTCCGACATCTGGGCCAAGCGCATATCACCCCGGAGCGGATGGAGCATTTGCGGCGCACGCTGCCCGCGAAGGAGCGGCAGCAGTTGTTGAAGGACCTGCGGCTGGCACCCGCGTGGATGCATCCGCTGTTTCGGGAACTGGCCGGGGAATGAAACTGGAATTCTTCAAACGCCCCGTCTCGGACCAAGCCCTGCTCATCCGGGAAACGGCAAACCGACGTGGTTTGTCGCCGGTGATGGTGGAGAAGGATTTTTGGGTTTCGTGGACGTTGGCGGTGTTGTTCGCGCATCCAGAGTTTGCCACTCAACTGGTGTTCAAAGGGGGCACGTCGTTGTCGAAGGTGTTTGGCGTGATCGGACGCTTTTCCGAGGACATTGATTTGTCGGTGAGCCCGGCACTTCTCGGCATCAGCGAGGAATGGGTGGAGCAGGCTGACAGCCGGAAGCAGGCCGAGTCGCGAATGAAGGAGCTGGAAGCGGCCTGCGTTGAGCGGGTGCGCACGCGATTCGTGCCGGAACTGGAGCGGATTGCCTGCGGGGTTCTTGGGGAACGCCCCGGCGGCAAGGGCTGGATGGAGTTTCAGGTGGATGCCACAACTCATTCGCCGGTCGTGCTGTTTCATTATCCGTCCAGCGTGCCCACGGGTTTCGAGTATCTGGGCCGCACCGTGAAGCTGGAGTTTGGTTCGTTGACGGACCAAAGGCCGGTGGGCACGCATGTGGTGAGTTCCTGGGCGGCGGAGGAGTTTCCGAAGCAGTTCGCCGACTTCCGCTGTGAACTGGTGGCGCTGGAACTGGAGCGGACGTTCTGGGAGAAGGCGACGATTTTGCACGCAGAGCATCATCGTGACCCGGCCAAGCCCATGCGCGACCGTTACTCGCGGCATTACTCCGACATGGCCGCGCTGGCCCGTCACGCCGTGGTTGAACGCGCATTGGCCCGCGCAGACTTGCGGCAGCGCGTGGCGGACTGGAAGAGCCGGTTCTTCCCAGCGGGCTGGGCGCGGTATGATCTGGCGAAGCCCGGCACCTTCCGGCTGGTGCCGCCAGATGCTCGGCGCGCTGAATTGGAACGGGATTATCATGCGATGCGGCCGATGTTTCTGGATCATCCCCCTGATTTCGTAAGAATCATTGAGGCAGTGCGCAGCTTGGAAGCACGGATCAACCAGACCACATGAGCAACTTCGCCTTCCTCAAAGCGGAATGGCCCGACCTGCACGACGCAGCGAGCAAGGCGGAGGCGCTGGCGTATCCCGATGCGCGGACGGCGTGCTTCCATGCGCGGCGTGGGCTGGAGCTGATGGTGCATTGGCTCTACAAGCACGATGGGGCACTCAAGCTCCCGTATCAGGACAACCTGAGTGCGCTCCTTCACGAACCGACGTTCAAAACCACGGCGGGCGCGGCGGTCTTTGCCAAGACAGTGCTCATCAATCGCCTCGGCAATTCCGCCGTGCATGGGCATCGCCCCGTGCAGCAGTTCGACGCGCTGACGGCGGTGCGCGAACTCTTCCACGTTGCCTACTGGCTGGCGCACACCTACGCGCGCGGGGCGAAGCCGTCCCCCGGTCTGGCCTTCGATCCCAATGCGCTGCCCAAAACCACGCCGCTGCCGAAGCAAACAATCGAGCAACTGCAACGGCTAGAAACGGAACTGCGCGAGCGGGACGAGAAGCTGTCGGGCTTGCTGGCGGACAAGACGGCGCTGGACGAGGAGCTGAAGCGACTGCGGGCGGAAGTGGCCGGCGCAAAGAAGGCCAACACCGCGCAGGCCGACACGCACAACTATTCGGAAGCCGAGACGCGCGACTACTTCATTGACCTGCTCCTCCGGGAAGCCGGCTGGACCTTCACGAAGGTCGGGCACGACACCGAGTTCCCGGTCACGGGGATGCCGAACAACACCGGTGAAGGCTTCGTGGATTACGTGCTCTGGGGCGATGACGGCCTTCCGCTCGCGCTGAACGAGGCAAAGCGCACCAAGCGCGACCCGCGCGTGGGCCAGCGGCAGGCCGAGCTGTATGCGGACTGTCTGGAGAAGATGTTCGGGCGGCGGCCCATCATCTTTTACTCGAACGGCTACGAGCACTGGATGTGGGACGACAAGAATTATCCGCCGCGTCCGGTGCAGGGCTTTCTCAAGAAGACCGAGCTGGAGCTGCTGATCCTGCGTCGCACCACGCGCAAGAAACTGGCGGACGCGAAAATCAACGAGGCCATTGTGGAGCGTTACTACCAAACGCGCTGCATCCGCCGCATCGGCGAGGCGTTCGAGAAAGACCACGACCGCAAGACGCTCGTCGTCATGGCGACCGGCGGCGGCAAGACGCGCACGGTGATTGCCCTCGCGGATTTGCTCATGCGCTGCAATTGGGCGAAGCGGGTGCTGTTTCTCTGCGACCGCGTGGCGCTGGTGAATCAGGCGGTGAACGCCTTCAAGAAACACTTGCCCGAAGCGTCGCCGGTGAATCTCGTCACCGAGAAGGATACGGAGGGCCGGGTGTTCGTCTCCACCTACCCGACGATGATGGGGCTGATTGACGAGACGAAGGACGGCCAGCGGCGGTTCGGCGTCGGGCACTTTGACCTCATCATCATTGATGAGGCGCACCGGTCGGTTTACCAGAAGTATCGCGCCATCTTTGATTACTTCGATTCGTTGCTCGTGGGCCTGACCGCCACGCCGCGCGACGAAATTGACCGTGACACCTACGGCTTGTTCGACCTCGAAAAGGGTGTGCCGACGGATGCCTACGATTTGAAGGATGCGGTGGCGGACAAGTTCCTCGTGCCGTCCAAGTCCGTCTCCGTGCCGCTCAAGTTCCAGCGCGAGGGCATCAAATACGAGAACCTGTCCGAAGAGGAAAAGGAACAGTGGGACGCGAAGGAATGGAGCGAGGACGGCAGCACGCCGGATTTCGTCGAGGCGGAGGCGGTGAACAAATGGCTCTTCAACGAGCCGACGGTTGACAAGGTGCTAGAGCATTTGATGACGCGCGGGCAGAAAGTGGCGGGCGGCGACCGGCTCGGTAAAACCATCATCTTCGCCAAGAATCAGGCGCACGCGGATTTCATCCAAGAGCGGTTCGACATCAACTATCCCAGCCTCGCCGGGAAGTTCGCGCGCACCATCACCTTCAAGACCGAATACGCGCAAAGCCTGATCGATGATTTCTCGCAGAAGAACAAAGCACCGCACATCGCAATCTCGGTGGACATGCTCGATACAGGCATTGATGTGCCCGAAGTGGTGAACCTCGTATTCTTCAAGCTGGTGCGGTCGAAGACGAAATTCTGGCAGATGGTCGGACGCGGCACGCGGTTGTGTCCTGACTTGTTTGCGCCGGGCAAGGACAAGGAGTTCTTCTACATCTTCGACTACTGTCAGAACTTGGAGTTTTTCAGCCAGAACCCGGAGACGACCGACGGAGCGCTTGGCGAATCACTCGGCAAGCGGCTCTTCAAGACGCGGCTGGAACTCATCGGGGAACTCGACCGCAAACTGTCAGGCGTCGTCAACGAAGGCCCGGAGAAGGAAGCGGACCTGCGGCGTGAAGTCGCGGCGCTGCTGCAAGGCGAAGTCGCCGCGATGAACGTGGAGAACTTCGTCGTGCGTGCGAAGCGGCGGCTGGTCGAGAAATACGGCAAGCCGGAAGCGTGGAATGAACTGAAGCTGGAGGCTTTTGCTGAACTGTCGCACGAGGTTGCCGGGTTGCCGTCAGAACTGGAAGCGGAGGAAGAAGAGGCAAAGCGCTTCGACCTGCTCATGCTGAACCTGCAACTGGCGGTGCTGCGGGTCGAACCAGCCTTCAAGCGACTCAGCGACCAAGTGAAGGCGATTGCCGGTTTGCTGGAGGAGAAATCCAGCATCCCGATGGTGCATGAGCAAATGCCGCTGATTCAAGACCTGCAAACCGACGAATGGTGGCAGGACGTAACCGTGCTGATGCTGGAGAACGTCCGTCGCCGTCTGCGCGCCCTCGTGAAGCTCATCGAGAAAGCGCAGCGCAAGCCCATCTACACGGACTTCGAGGACGAACTGGGGAGCGAGTTCGCCATCGACCTGCCGGGCTTCGCGTCACCCGACAGCTTCGAGCGTTTCCGCGCCAAGACCCGCCAGTTCTTGCGCGAACACGAGGATGACCTCGTCATCCACAAGCTTCGCACGAACGAACCACTCACACCGACCGACCTGCAAGAGCTGGAGCGGATGCTGACCGCCAGCGGCGTTGCCAACCCGGAACATCTGGCGAAGGCCAAGACGGAGAGTCACGGCCTCGGCCTCTTCGTGCGCTCGCTGGTGGGGCTGGATCGCGAAGCGGCGAAGCAGGCATTCGCCGGGTTTCTGGCCGGCGGCACGCTGACCGCAAACCAGATCGAGTTCGTGAATTTGATCGTGGAACACCTGACCGAGCACGGCGCGATGAAGTCGGAGTTGCTTTACGAGTCCCCATTTACTGACTTGAACCCGCAAGGCCCGGAAGGCGTTTTCAATTCCGCCCAAGTGGACAAACTGGTTGCCTTGCTCGACGAGGTCCGGGCGCGGGCTGTGGCTTGACGTGCCCCCGGCGGTGGGAGAAGAAAAGGAAAGTGCGGGTGCTTCGGTTGGGCGTTCCTCACGCTCCGCCGGCATTCCAGAGCCTGTTCTCTCGTTCGGAAGGGCCATTCCGATCCGGTGATAGTTCCCGCGCCGCTTGCACCCGCAGCGGCAAGCTGACCGGCAGGCGGGAGCTTGGCTAGGCGAAGCTGTTGGCGATTCGACTTCACGCCGGGGACTGCTAGGCTTTTGCCGTGCCGTTCGACCGGGACAATCTCGCCAAAGCCGCTGCGCAGTTGTCCGCGCACGGGGTCTTCATCGGCACGTCCTCTTGGAAGTATCCCGGCTGGTGCGGGCGGCTCTACGACCAGCAACGCTACGTTTATCGCGGGAAGTTCGCCGAGACGCGGTTTGAACGGAACTGCCTCGCTGAATACGCCGAGGTCTTCAAGACGGTCTGCGTGGATGCCGCCTATTACACGTTCCCCCGTCCGGGGGGCTACCTGGAAGGACTCGCCGCACAGGTGCCGACGGATTTCCAGTTCGGGTTCAAGGTCACGGACGAAATCACCGTGAAGAAGTTCCCGAACCTGCCCCGCTTCGGCCATCGCGCGGGCCAGCCGAACGAGAACTTCCTCAACGCCGATTTGTTCGCCTCCGCCTTCCTGCGCCCCTGCGAGGCCATCCGCCCGCAAGTCGGTCTGCTCATGTTTGAG
>CAIPBN010000642.1 GCA_903863315.1 uncultured Verrucomicrobiota bacterium
CCCAGATGCAGCAGATGATGAAGAAGATGTCCAAGTTCCAGAAGATGATGGGGAAGATGGGCGGGATGCCCGGCATGCGGTGAGCGGCAGGAAAGTATTCAGTGCCCCATCAGCGACGCACTCGCAACGCTGCCATCACAACCGGCTGAACGCTGGTCACTCCCCCTTCCGATAATACGAGTGCGTAACAAAACCCTTGTCCGGCCTTCCCGCCTCGTGTCCAATCTCGCATCATGAGTTCTCCGCAGACGCCCGCTCCCAAACTCGGCGTGACCGAGTGGCTGATCATCACCATCGCCAGCATCGGCTTCCTCTTCGACACCTACGAACTGCTGATGACCCCGCTGGTCGCCGCACCCGCCATCGCAGAACTACTCGGGGTGCCGCAGAACAACCCGCTGGTGACGGACTGGGTGGGCCGGCTGCTGTGGATCGCCGCGCTGTGCGGCGGCGTGTTCGGCCTGCTCGGCGGCTGGCTGGTGGACAAGTTCGGCCGCAAGACGATCATGGCCGCGAGCATCTTCCTCTACTCGGCGGCCCCGTTTTGCGCGGCTTACTCGACCACGCTGCCCATGTTCGTGACCTTCCGCAGCCTGACCTTCATCGGTGTGTGCGTGGAGTTCGTGGCGGCCATCACGTGGCTGGCGGAGGTCTTCGAGGACAAGAAGCAGCGCGAAAAATGGCTGGGCATCACGCAGGCCTTTGCGTCGCTCGGCGGCGTGTTCGTCACCATGGTCAGCATTTGGATCAGCCAGCACATGGCGGACCTGCCGCACGTGGGCCTGCCACAGGGCCTCGGCGCGAACGCCCCCAGTTCCTGGCGCTACCTGCTGATGACCGGCCTGCTGCCCGCCATCCCCATCGCGCTGCTGCTGCCCTTCGTGCCGGAGTCGAAGGTGTGGCGCGAGCGCCGCGCGGCAGGCACGCTGAAGCGCCCCAGCTTCGCCGCCTTGTTTGCGCCCGAACTCCGCCGGGTCACGCTGGTCACGGCGGCGTTGTCCGCCTGCGCTTACGGCATCGCGTTTGGCGCGTTGCAGGTGACCGTTGCCCGCGTCACGCCCGGCATGCCGGAGTTGAAGGACCAGGCCAAGGCGCTCGCCCCGCTGCGCAAGGAGGCCGAGGAGTTGAACAAGCAGTTCAACGCGCTCCCCGTCGAGGACCCGGCCCGGAAGGAAGTGCTGGGCAAAATCAAAGAGAACTTCGGCAAGCAGAAGCCCATCAATGACGAGGTGAAGAAGATGGCGGACAAGGTCCAGTTCCGGCAGGAGATGGGCGGGCTGGCCGGCCGGATTCTGCTGGCCGTGCTGCTGATCGCCGGCCTGAGCCGCGTGGCGCTGCTGAAGGTCTTCCAAATCCCCGCACTCATCATCCTGCCGCTGACTTATTTCAGCCTGTTCGCGCAGGGGGGCGAAACCTTCCTCTTGGCCTACGCGGTTTGCGGCCTGCTAACAGTGGCGCAGTTCAGCTACTTCGGCGAATACCTGCCCAAGGTCTTCCCGCTGCACCTGCGCGGCACCGGCGGCAGCTTCGCCACGAATGTCGGCGGGCGCATGATCGGCACCAGCATGGCGTTCGTCACAACCAGCCTTGTCGCTCCGTGGCTGGCTGGCACAGGTCCGCTGACCCCGATGCATGTGGCCAAGGCCGCCGGCATCGTGGCCACGACCATCGCGGTGGTGAGCTTCGCTATCGGCTTCCTGTTGCCCGAGCCGCCCGCCGAGGAGAAGCACTGATCTCGTGACCGCCGACGTGAGGAGGCGGACGCTGCATGAGCATGCCCTCGCCTGACACCCGCGCTGACTGGCATGCGCGCCTCTTTCCGCGCGGCATCCCGCCGCTCTGGTGCCCGCTGCTCACGCACTATAGCGACGACGGCTCGCTCGACCACGCGCGCATCACCGCCCACCTGCGCCACCTCGCACCGCACGTGAAGGGCTTTCTCATCCCCGGCTCGACCGGCGATGGCTGGGAAATGTCCGACGCGGAAATCCGCGAACTGCTCAGACTCGCAAGCGAACAGACGGCGAAGCTCGGACTCCACCTGCTCATCGGCGTGCTGAAGACGCAGGCACATGATGCGTGCGCCGTGATGCGTGAGTTTGGCCGAGAGCTTCCAACCGGAGTCACGGAACATGGAGCAAGCAGCCCGCCTTACTTCACCGTCTGTCCGCCGAAAGGACAAGACCTGTCCCAAGAAACCCTCCGCGACGCGCTTGCCGATATTCTTGCTCTCGGCTTCCCCACCGCGCTCTACCAGCTCCCGCAGGTCACGCAGAACGAGATGTCCCCGGAGACCGTGGCCGACCTCGCCGCGCGCTTTCCGAACTTCATCCTCTTCAAGGACACCAGCGGGGCGGACCGGGTGGCGAACTCGGGACAGAACTTCAGCGGCGTCTTCCTCGTGCGCGGTGCGGAGGGCGGCTATGCGAGCTGGCTCAAGTCCGGCGGCGGCCCTTACGACGGCTTCCTCCTCAGCACGGCGAACTGCTTCGGACGCGAGCTGCACCAGGTCATTGAGTTGCTCCGCGCCGGGCGACGCGAAGAAGCCCGACAGCTCTCCGACCGCCTTTCGGCCGTGGTGAAGGAAGTCTTCGCCCTCGTCACCGGCCTGCCCGATGGCAACGCCTTCGCCAACGCGAACAAGGCGATGGACCACTTCTTCGCGCACGGGCCGAAGGCAGCCAGTGTAACGCCACCGCGCCTGCATGCCGGCAGCCGGTTGCCGGTCGAGGTCATTCGCCAGGCGGGCGCGGCCTTGGAGCACCAGGGCTTCCTGCCGCTGCGTGGTTATTTGGAGTGACCCGGCCATCACCGGCGAGCGCACAAATCCGGGCCGGGGAGCCGGTCGGTGGACACCCCTAGCAGACCGTTGCCCTGCGTCGGGAGGTCGTGTAGTTTCCGCGCCCTGAGTTTTGGTTTGCTAACATGAGTGAAGAACTGACACCGACTGATTCGCCCGCGCCGTCGCCGGGAACCACCGCCGCCACGCCCGCCGAACTGGACGAGTTGCGCGCCAAGGCCGCCAAGGCCGATGAGCACTGGGAGCGGTTGCTCCGCCAGGCCGCTGATTTCGAGAACTTCAAAAAGCGCGCCGCCCGCGACCGGCAAGATGCCGTGCGGCTGGCCAACGAGGGGCTGCTCTCCAAGCTGATCCCCGTGCTCGACAACTTCGACATGGCGATGACCGCCGCGAACAACGCCCAGACGGGGACGGCGGACGCGTTGAAAGTGGGCGTGAACATGATCCACAGCCAGTTCAAGTCCGTGATGGGCGAGGCTGGGCTGGAGGAACTCGACGCCACCGGCAAACCCTTCGATCCCAACTGGCAGGAGGCCGTGTCTCATCAGGAATCCACCGAGGTGCCCGAAGGCCAGGTGTTGCAGCAGCTTCGCAAGGGCTACAAGTTCCGTGACCGCCTGCTGCGCGCCGCCACCGTCATCGTCGCCAAACAAGCTTCCGCCCCTGCGCCCGCCCAGTCATGAGCACGAAACGCGATTATTACGAAGTGCTGGAGGTCGAACGCGGGGCCTCCGCCGAGGACATCAAAAAATCCTACCGCAAGCTGGCCATCAAGTATCACCCGGACAAAAACCCCGGGGACAAGGCGGCGGAGGAGAAGTTCAAGGAACTGGGCGAGGCCTATGAGGCGCTCAGCGACCCGCAGAAACGCGGCGCCTACGACCAGTTTGGCCACGCGGCCTTCGATCCCCGCATGCGCGCGGGAGCCGGCGGCGGGGCCGGACGCGGCGGGGCCGGCGGCTTCCACGATCCCTTCGACATCTTCCGCGAGGTCTTTGCCGGCGGCGGTGGCGGCAGCATCTTCGAGGAGCTGTTCAACGAGGGCCAGCGCAACCCCACCGGTCCCCGGCGCGGTTCCGACCTGCGCTACGACCTCGAACTCGACTTCGAGGAGGCCGTCCTTGGCTGTGAGAAGGAAATCAGTCTCACCAAGCTCGACCAGTGCGAAACCTGCCACGGTGCGGGCGGGGAAAAAGGTGCCGCCATCAAACCCTGCGGCACCTGCGGCGGTCGCGGACAGATCATCCGCTCCAAGGGCATCTTCAGCGTGGCGCAGACCTGTCCGGACTGCGATGGCGCGGGCCAGAAGATCGACAAGCCCTGCCGCTCCTGTCGCGGCAGCGGCCGGCGTGAGCGCTCCTCCAAGATCAAGCTCAAGATCCCCGCAGGCGTGGACAACGGCGCGCGCCTGCGCTCCGCCGGCAACGGCGAGAGCGGCACGCGCGGCGGTCCGTCCGGCGACCTCTACGTCGTTCTGCACGTCCGCGAGCACGGCCTCTTCAGCCGCGACGGCGACGACCTGATCTGCGAGGTGCCCATCAGCTTCACGCAGGCCGCGCTCGGCGCGGACGTCGAGGTCCCCACCATGGCGGGCCGCAGCACCGTGCGGATGCCTTCCGGCACGCAGCACGGCACCGTCTTCCGCATCCGGGGCAAAGGCGTGCAAAACATCCAAGGCCACGGCGTGGGCGACCTCCTCGTGCGCGTGCAGATCGAAGTGCCGACCAAGCTCAATGCCGAGCAGCGCGCCAAGCTGGTCGAGTTCGCCGAGCTCTGCAAAGACGACAACGTCCACCCCGAGGGCACCGGCTTCTTCACCAAGGCCAAGGGCTTCTTCAAGAAGGGCGACTAGCAGTTCGGGCGCACGAAAAGAACCGCTACGGCCGCGTGAATTTCGCTACCGCGTCCTCGGCGGTGATGCCGTCAAGGCGCAAAATCTTTGCCGTGACGTAAGTAGTCCACATCCGCAATGGCGGCAGGCCAGCGGGAAAACTTGGCCCAATTGTCGTTCTGTTCCAGCTCCACCATCGACCTGACCAACAGGTGCAGGTTGTGCTCGAACATGCGGACGCGCTAAGGCTGGACTTCAGGCCGTGTGCCCTCCACGTAGAGCGAATCTGGCTTGCGCGGACGCTGTCCGTATTTGGAAACGTCCAAATTGTATTTATCCCAATGGGGAATGTCCGATTCGTCGAAGGATTTCACGGAACACCTCGCGAAGCCCGCCTTGGCCATCACCCTCGTCAAAGACAACCGATCATACATCCAGCGATGCGTCTCACCGGTGCTGCGCGGGTCATTCGAACGGGAGGTGAACCAGAGGCGCAGCCGGGCCCACCTGCGACGCAATCGGTTGCCCACCCCCTCGTCCAGCCGGTCGGCTCCGCCCGGGATGTCCGATCGATTTGATTTCAACCGGATCGGCTCAGAACCTGGCCGTATCTTGTCAAAGTGGTCTCCCACACGATTACGAGCGAGCGCCTCGTCGAACTCTCCCCGGTCCAGCGCCTGGCGCATAAGCCCCCCTCGGGTTTCGCGGACCATCTGGTCGAGAAGCTCCAACACCATCCAGTCGTAACGGCGGATTTTTTCCGGAGCTGAATCTCGTGCGGCCTCGTCGAGGTATTGCAGATAGAGACGGCAAATGGCTTCCAAGTCCGGCACAACTAGGCGGCACACGCCACCGGGTTTGAGCACGCGGAACATTTCCCGCAACAGTGCCGCGCCGTCTCCGGGGTTCAGATGCTCCAGCACATGGGAACAATAGACCGCATCAAAGACGCCGGCGGCATAGGGCAGCGGGCGGCGCAAATCATGGGGGACGACATCGCGCCCCGGCAGCAGATCGCAGTTGTTCCACTCCTGAAAGTAGGTGTCGCCGCAGCCCACGTTGAGGAATGCCCGACCCTCGGGAGCGATTCTGACGGTCATCGGCGCGGACGATAGGCGGGGGGGATTTTACTCGCAAATTAAAACTCCCCTCCTATCGTGCGGCCCACACAAATAGTGCACCCGCTGATAGTCATTCTCGGGGACGTGGTGGAAGGCGGGGCGGCCACTTCCACCGGCCGATTAATTGATGCGTTGACCGCCAATGGCCTGCGCGTGGAGCGCTGGCACTTCTCCCGCCAGCCCCGCTCCGCCCCGGCCCACTACGTGAGCCTGGATGATCGCCGCAAACGCCCGCCCGTCGAGCGGGTGGCAAAGAATCTTTCGCGTCCCATCGCCGACGCGATGCGCCGGGCGCGGCACGAGGCCGCCTTCTTCGCCGCCGTCCAGCAGCGTCGGCCGGCGCTCATCAACGTCCGCAACATCCATGACTGCGGATTAAACCACGACAGCCTCCTGCGCCTGCCGAAGGATTTGCCCTTGGTGTGGACCATGCACGATGCCTGGCCGTTCCATGTCCACGCCTTCGAGTGGTGGAACTCCGCCGTGGGACGGACGGAGACCACGGCATCGGACGGTCCCACGCTGACCAGTGCCGCCGCGCGCCGCCAGCGGTTTTTTAAGATGCGGCCTGATGTCGTCCTGGCCAGCCCCTCACGGTGGCTGGCGGACGAAGCACGCCGGGCAGTGCCGACGAGCGTGCGCGTGGAAGTGCTGCCCAACGGACTGCCCACGGAAGTTTTTCACCCGCAGGACAAGGCGGCTGCAAAGGCTACGCTCGGATTGGACCCTCGACGCGCCTGGCTGGGCTTCGCCTCCACCTGGGCCAATTCCCGCAAGGGCACAGACGTCTTCGTGCGGGCGCTGCACCAGTTGCCCGTGGCGGGGTTGGGGCTTGTCTCGTGGGGCGGGGAGCTAGGCGGACAATTTCCGGAGGGGCTGCCCGTCCAGCACTTCGGCAACATCGCGCACGAGCGGCTCTCGGCCCTGCTCTATCGCGCGGCGGATTTGTTCGTATGCCCGAGCCGCGCGGACAACCTGCCCAACACGGTGCTCGAAAGCCTGGCCTGCGGCACGCCGGTGGTAGGCAGCCGCATCGGCGGCATCCCGGACATGGTGCAGCCAGGCCGGACGGGGTGGCTCTACGAGCAGGACGTGCCGGAGGAATGCGCGGCGGCATTGGCCACCGCGCTGCGGGCGCGGGCAGACTGGCCACAGTTGCAAGCGGGCGCACGGGCGCTGGTGGAAGCCGAGTTCAGCGTCACCCGCGCGGCGGAGCGTTACACCGCCCTCTACCGGGACCTGCTGGCCGGCAGGCCCGCTGCGCGCTGAGACCATGCGCGTGTTCGCCCTGACCTTCGGCAACGAGGAGGCCGCCAGCTCTCAATACCGGTTCTTCCAATACCGGGAGCGGCTCGCACAGGAGGGCATTATCTGCGACCACGCCGTGGCCGCCGGCTTCAATGATTTTTCCCGCCTGGCTGATTACGACGTGGTGCTGCATCAGAAGACGCTGCTGTCTAGGCTGCGGCTGCGCCAGCTCCGCCGAAACGCGCGCCGACTGGTCTATGACACCGACGACCGAATCTGGCTCAGCCCGCAAAAACAACACCACTGGTTCACTCGCTGGCGAATTGAGTCTCGCCTGCGGACGATTGCGCGACAGTCCGATCTCTGCCTGGCCGCCAACGAAGTGATTGCCGGAGACCTCCGGGCACGCGGAGCGAAAACCGAGGTCGTGCCCATGGCCTTGGACGGGCGGAAGTGGTTTCCTAGCGACCGGCCCGGAGAACCACTGCGTATCGGTTGGTCGGGCTCGCCGAAAAACCTCCCGTTCCTCCGCGCCATCGGGCCGGAACTGCGCGAAGTGCAACGGCGCTTTCCCGACGTGGAGTGGGTCTTTCATTGTGGGGCTGATCCGGCCCTCGCCGGCCTGCGCTACCGGCATCTTGCGTTTGTGCCGGGCCAGGAGCCGGAGGCAGTCCGCTCGTTCCACATCGGCCTGCTGCCGCTGCCGGACGATCCGTTTGTCCAAGGGAAATCTCCTATCAAAGCGCTGCAATATCTGGCGTGCGGCGTGGCGGTGGCGGGCGCCCCGGTGGGCGCGACGCGGGAGATCATTGTGGACGGGCAAAACGCGCTGCACATCACCGACACAGGCCGCTCTTGGGTGGACGGCCTGACCCGGCTCATCACGCTGCCGGGGGAACGCCAGCGGCTGGCGGCGGCCGGCCGCGCGTCCTTCCTGGCGCAATACGATCTGCCACGTGTCCTCGCCCGGCTAAAGGACGCGCTGGTGCGGGCAACGGCACCGGTCAGCGTTTGATGCGCCAACTGCGGTGGTTCCACACCCAGTCCTGCACCATCATCACGCCCACCTCGGCAGCCAGCCGCCAGAGTTTCTGCCGCCGGGTCAGACGCCAAAGCTCGCGCAGCCCCTTGGCCCGCTGGGCCGGCTCACCGCCCAGCACGGCACCCACCGCCCGGCGAAAGCAACGCTCCGCCTGCAACGGCTCCCCGAGGCGCACGTAGAGCTGGCCGGTCTTGAAGAATAGCCGATGCCGATTCGTGCGCCACGGATAGGTCATCAGGATGTCCATCACCTCGGTCAGGTGCCGGTCCGCGCCCGTCGCGTCCTGACGGAGGACACATTCTTCGGCCTGGCGGATCCGCTCGTCCGGCGAAAGATTCAACGTCGGCAGCGCCGCCCGCCCGGTCTGGGGCAGTTGGAAGAGCAGCGAGTTGCATTCCAAGGCCCGACGCTCCGCGAAGCCTCGGCGGACTCCCGAGTGAAGCACGCTTTGCTCGACGTGGCCGACCATTGTCAGCGGACCCTGCTCGCGTCCGGCCCAATCCCAGACAAACCGCGCCTCGCCGCTGGGCTCGATCCGATCATGGAACGCGATGTCCTGCACCATCACCCAGCCGCGCACGCGTGGGAACACCGTCTCGACATACCAGCGCGCGAACCATTCCTCATGGCTGCTGTCGAGCAACGCGAAGTCCACCTCGCCTGCCACGGCCGGCACGGTCTCCCGCGCGTCGCCGAGGTGCAGCGTCCAGCGGGAGGTGTCTAGGTCGGGAACCAGATTGCTGCGGATCACATCGGCCGTCGGCCGCCCGTTGATCTCGCGCAACAGCTCGAAGGAATGCAGTTCACCGGTCTGGTTGGCGGTGAGTGCGGCCAGTAGGTAGTTGGTGGAGAAGCCCGCCGCAGGCGAGATTTCGAAGACGCGCCGGGGACGCGCCTCTCGCAACAGCATGTAGAGCACCTCGCCCTCCACATCGCCGAAGACCGCGCGATACCCCTGCTGCTGCATCCGGTGATAGATTCCCCGGAGGCGGGCGCACAAGGGCCGTAGTTCGGCGTCGTATTTCCGGTAGAGCTCACCGAAGTCCATAGATATTGGCCGCGAAGAGGAGGGCACGCGGCGGCATAGTCCGAAAGGAACCGCGACGGCGCAAGCGCAGAGTCCCGTCACTTTGGTCTTTGATGGGCCGGGGCGGCTCCTTAGATTGGGCTGGATGACCGACGCCCTGTTGCAGCGGCTCTTTGCCGCCGCCGATGACGTGAAGCTGCTGCCCGACGCCATCCAATGGCGGGGCCGCGCCGTGCCCCGCACCGGCGGCATCTACCGTTTCCGCCAGGACGACGGCTACAACCAGTCGTTTGCGATGCAATGGAAGAAATTCCAGCGGGAGCAATACGACGACGTCAACGGCACCACCCTGAGCCGGGACCGCATCGCCGCCGCCACCCGCTGGAATCTGACGGACTTGCGCGGCGAGCTGATCCTCGAGGCCGGCTGCGGGGCGGGGCGGTTTACGCGACTGCTCGCGCAGTCGGGCGCGGAGCTGGTCACGTTCGACTATTCCTCGGCGGTGGAGGTATCGCACGAGATGAACCACCAGTTCCCAAACGTCACGTTCCTTCAGAGCGACATTTTCGAAATGCCCTTCCGCGACGGGGCATTTGACCGCGTGTTCTGCTACGGCGTGCTGCAACACACACCTGATCCCGAGCAGGCTTTCTACCGACTGGCCGCCAAGGTGCGCCCCGGTGGACGCATCTCGGTGGACATCTATCCGCGCGATTTTAAGATCCGCCCCTCTAAGTCCAAATACCTCTGGCGGTGGCTCACCACGCGCATGGACAAGGAGCGCCTCATGCGGCTCCTGCAATGGTATATCCCGCGCTGGCTCCCGTGGGACACGCGCATTAAACGCATTCCTAAAATCGGCAAATACCTCGGCTCGGTGATCCCGTGCTGGAATTATTTCTACACGTCGCTCACGCCCGAGGATCAGGTGCGCTGGGCGATCATGGACACATTCGACGCCCTTGCACCGCAATACGACAAGCCGGCCATGAAGAGCCAGGTGCAGCGGTGGTTCGAACGCGCGGGGCTGACGGAGATCGATGTCCGGCGCGGCAGCAACGGGATCCTTGGGAACGGGGTGAAACCGGCCTGACGATTCAGCAAAGCTCCCGCCAGGTCACGGACGGAGGCCCGCTCACCGGCCGCTCGATGAACAGCAGGTGCCAGAGCTGGAACATCAACGCCGACCACACCTGCCAGGTATGAGTCGCCCGGCCCTCGAGGTGGGGACGCACCCAGCGCACGTGGAAGTCGGCACGAAACAACCCCTGCCGACTCAAGCGTTCGGGATCCAGCAGACGCTCCACCAGCGGCCGCAACTCGCGTCTCAGCCACAGCTCCACCGGGATGACAAACCCCTTCTTGCTTCCGGCGCTCACCTCGGATGGCAGCAAGTCCGCGACGGCCAGCCTGAAGAGGGACTTCAAATCCTTCGGCCGCGTGCGCGCGTGGCTGGGGATGCTCAACACAAATTCGACGAGCACGTTGTCCAACAGCGGCACACGCGCTTCGAGCCCGTGAGCCATCGAGAAGCGATCGGTCATGCACAGAAACTCTTCCGCCAGTTGCGTCCGGAAATCCACCCCGGCCAGGCGGTCCCGAAGATCCACGCCCGCCTGCTGATCATACAGCCGCTGAAGAAACAGCGCCGTGTCCTCCGGCGCGGCGAAGCCCGGGGCCAGCACCGCCGCCCGCTTTGTCGCGTCATCGAAGTAACGCCGCACTGCGTGGTAATGCCGGCCAAATGGCGCGCGCAATCCGGGCGGCAGCGCGCCGCCGCTGAGCCGGTGGAGACCCAGCGCCAGCTGCCGGAGCGGCTTGCCCTCGTAGGCGCGGAACTTCCCGTAGTTGCCGAACAACTCGTCACCGCCCGTGCCCGTCATGCCCACCTTCACCACACGTGCCATGTCGCGGAACACCGGCCAGGAGGGCAGGCCGCCACCATACGGCTCGTCCAGATGCCAGACCATCCGCACCAGATCGTCGAGCAACGACGACGGTTCGAGCACCTGCTCGTGATGCTCAGTGCCCCAGCGGCGCGCCACTGCCCGGGCCTGCTCGCGCTCATCCCAGCCCTGTTCGCCAGCTCCGCCAAAACCCAGCGTGAAGGTCTTGAGGCCGCCTTGCCCCTGCTCGGCCAGCAACCCCACGATGGCCGCTGAATCCAGCCCGCCGGACAGCGAACACGCCAGCGGCACATCGCTCAACGACCAGCGGCGGACCGCGCCGCGCAGCTCCTCGCGCAGCCGCGCCGCCAACTCCCGCTCGGGCAAGGGACGCACCGCCGGGAAACGAAATTCCCAATAGCGCCGGAGTTCCAGCCGGTGCGACTCGACGTCCAGCGTGAAGCAGTGGGCGGGGGCCAGGCGGAAGATGTCGCGCAGGATGGACTGCTCCGCCGGCACATGGAGCAGCGTCAGGTAATGATAGAGGGTTTGCGGGTCGAGAGAGCGCTGCATCCACGGCAACGCCAGCAGGGCCTTGAGCTCGGACGCGAAGGCAAACCGCCCGCCCTGTTGCGTCCAGTAAAACGGCTTGATCCCAAACCGGTCGCGCGCACCGAACAGCAGCCCGCGCCGCACGTCGTGGATGACGAACGCAAACATGCCGTTCAGGCGCGGCAGCATCGCCTCCCCTTCCGCCTCGTAAAGCTGGAGCAAAACCTCGGTGTCGGAGTTGCACGTCCGGAAGACGCGGCCCCGGGCCTCCAGTTCCCGGCGCAGCTCCGGCGCGTTGAAAATCTCGCCGTTGAAGACGATCCACAGCGATCCGTCGGCGTTGGGCATGGGCTGGTGGCCCCCGCCCAGATCAATGATGCTCAACCGCCGCATCGCCAGCCCGACCCGGCCGTCCTTGCTCAAGTGTTCCCCCGCCTCGTCCGGACCGCGGTGCGTGATGAGGTTGTTCATCCCGGCGAGCTGCCCGCGAGTGAATTGTCCGACGATGCCGACGATGCCGCACATGGTCAGTGGTCAAGGTAATCCACGTTGGCGTTGGCGGCGGCCCAGGTGGCAAACTTGACCAGGTCACCGTTCCGGTCCAGCTCGGCCAGCGAGCTGACGGCCAGATGAAGGTTCTGCTCAAGCATGTGGCGGTGCGGACCGCCGGGGCGGAACTCGGCACGGAAGCTCTTCATGAACCACGGCCGGCGGCAGAAGACCGTGTGTGCGTGCCGCTTGGCCCATTGCACCTGCTCTGGCGTCATCCGGTCCAGCTCCTCGATATGCGCAAGCCGCCCGAGGTATTGTTCCCGGCTCTCCGAGTCCACCGTGAAGCCCAGCCCATGACAGCGGCCGGTGCCCGCCGTGAGCGTGGGCACGCCAAAGCAGGGCAGCTCGACGCTCACCGTGCCCCGCACGGTCACGCCGTAATCAGCGATGTCAAAGATCGACCGCGTGCTGATTTTCTCGTCAGGGAACAACAGCCGGACATGAGGTGGCAGCTCGCCGATGTGCTCCCGGATGAGCGCCACCTCGGACAGCTCTGCCGTGGTGCCCATGCGGGCACGCTTCCAGACATTGGCCGGGTGCATTTTTATGAGCCAGTTGAGGCGCGGGTTCTGACACGCGGCGCGGACGGTCTGCACGAACCAGTCCCCGTAATCCGCGAACAAGTCCTCTCCGTAAAACAAGTTCGCATCCCACAGCACGTGGGAGAATACGACGGCCACCTTCCGCGTGGGATCGAGGTGAAAGCGCTGGAAGACCTGTCCGCGGTCCAACGCCTCGGCCCCGGGCTGGTTGCGGGCCTGAAGAAACCAGCGCCCGCCGTAGCGACCGGCGAAGATTTCACCCAGCTCGCGCTCCTCCCGCTCCGTCCACGGCTCCTCCCGCAGCCGGAGGAAATTCTCCCGCGCCAGCGATGATGGGTGTTCACGCCGGGTCGCCAGCGTGAGCCGCCGCAGCATGAAGGCGTCGTCCCGGTTGGGCTGCGTGATCTGGATCACGTTCACGCCGCTGTTGACCGCGAGATCGGTCAGGGGCGCATATTTCGCGTAGTTGGCCTCGATGATCAGCATCATCTGCGGGCGGACGGATTCCAAAATGCGGCGCGCCATGCGGATGCGCTGCAACGTGTCGGGCAGGCGCTCGCGAATCTGCCGCACGATCGCCGGGTCCGTCACATCGGGCGCGCCTTGCAACGCCCCGCGCGAAACCGCCGAGAGAATTTGCGGCCCGATCCAGCAGCCCTCGTGGGTCCACTGCTTGGCGGCGGCAAAGGTGAGTGGCCGGGCCAGCATTTCGTCCGCCGTCCGCGCGCAGGCCTCGCGTTCTGTCGCCGGGAGCGAGAGATCGTCCCAGTAGATGAATTCCTCCAAGCCGAAGGCGTGAAAGTAGCGGCGCGGCCAGCGCATTCCCGGAGAATTGGTCAGCACCACAGGCCGCCAGCCCGCCTGCTTCAACGCCACGGCCAGCATCGCCATCTGCTTGACCTCGTAGAACGGGCTGTCCACCGCCGCGATGAGCACGGTGCGGCCCGCTGACGGCACGGACAGGGTGCGGAGAAAGGCCGCCTCCCGCCAGACCCGCCGGTAGTCACGCCAGACTTCGGCCTGCTCGGACGGCGACTTGAGCCAGCGGAAAAAATCACTCGCCGCCTCCGCCGGATTGGCGAAGGCGTTGCGCAGGAAACCGGAGTCAGGCGTGGGCTCGCTCATGCCGGGCGTGTGGCCGGTCGCGCCTGGAGCAGCAGTTCGGCCAGCCGCAAGTCTTCGGGCCCGTCCACATCCACTGAATCGAGAGCGCTCATGACATAGCCTACGTTGGGATCACCGTAGAGCTGGCCGTTGCGGACGAGGTCCGGGCGGACGATTAGGACGGCGGGGCCGTTGCGGGCATACAGCTCAGGCTTGTCCTGCCGCCGCAACACGTTCGACTGACTCGGCTGCCAGGGCGTCAACGCGCCATGCTTCAGTTCCATCACCGATCCGGGCGTGAACTGATGCGGCACGCGCGTCACGCTCACGAGCGATGCGGCCCCGGTCGTTTGAAACCGCGCAACGGCCTCGGCGATGTGCACGGCGCCGCGGAGTGGCGAGGTGGGCTGAAGCAGCACCAAGGCATCCACGGGCTGCCCGCTCTGCGTGAGCCAGGCCAGCAAGTGCTGCAGAACGCCCAGCATCGGCGTGTCGTCCGCCGCCAGCTCTGGCGGGCGCAGAAACGGAACTTCCAGCCCCAGGCCCCGGCCGGCGGCAGCGATGTCCTCCGCATCGGTGGAGAGGATGACCCGTGACAACACATGACTTTGGAGCGCGGCTTCGGCGGTGTAAGCGAGCAAGGGCCGGCCCGCACAGGGCGCAAGGTTCTTGCCGGGAATGGCCTTGGAACCGCCGCGGGCTGGGATGACTCCGATGAAGGCCATCAGTAAGTGATCCGCTTTTGGATGTTCACCCGGCAGGTGGCAAGGGTGTCGGCAATGCGCTGGCCGGCGTTGCCCTCGCCGTAAATCGGCTGCAGGGCGTAGGGCCCGTGGGCGACCTGCCGGCGGATCGCCGCGGCGATGGCGGCACGGTCGTGCGGCGCATCCAAGACGTTGTCACCCCGCTCGCGCATGTCCTGGCGGGAACCGATGTTGACCACCGGCGTGCCGATGAAAGCCCCTTCGCGGATGCCGCTACTGGAGTTGCCGATGAGGCACGCGGTGCGCTTCATCAGGCGCACGTAGGTTTCCACCGGCAGGTTTTTGAAGAAGTGCATGTGCGCGTCTAGCTTGCGCTCGCGCCATTTGCGGATGCCGCGCGCGATATCATCGGAGCCGGCGTCGGCATTGGGCCAGAGGATGAGCGCGGGCAGGTCACCCAGATCGCGGATGGCTTCGAGCGTGGCGGTGATCTGACGTTCACCCGCGCCGTATTCCGTCGTGACCGGATGTTGCGAAACCAGCAGGAAGGGCTGGTTGAGGTCAATCTTGTCGCCCACGCCAAGATCGAAGATGGAATCGTTCAGGCGCTCGCTGGCCCGTAAGATTTCCGCCACGAGGTCAATACGTGGACAGCCCACCAGATGCACGTCCTCGGGGCGCTCCCCCAGCCGGATGATGCGCTCGCGAGCCTCACGACTGGCCGGGAAGTGGAGATGGGCGAACTTGGTGACCGCGTGACGGATGCTTTCGTCAATGGTCCCGCTGACTTCGCCGCCCATCGTGTGGGCGATGGGCAGGTTCATGTAGGCCGCCGCGAGCGTGGTGGCCATCGTCTCGAAGCGGTCTCCCACCGTGAGCACCACGTCGGGCTGGAGTTGCTCGAAGATGGTCGGCAGCTCCAACAAGCCCAGTCCGGTGGACTTGGCCATGGTGGTGGGCGTCTCGCCCTCGATCAGCATGTGGACCCGCGCGTCCGGCCGGAATCCATCCCGCTCGATGAGCTTGACCACGGCCCCGTAGCGGTCCAGCAGTGCGGAGGCACCCACGACGAGCTGAAGTTGGAGCGCAGGGTGGGCGCGGATGGCCAGCATCGCGGACTTGATGCTGCTGTAGTTCGCCCGTGAGCCGATTACGACGCAGATTTTCTTTTTCAAATGAAATCCTCCGGAGCCAGCTTGTGGTCGGCGGGAACGGCGCGGGCCAGTTTGCGCCCGACCCACTGGGCGTAATCCGCCGCCCGGATGCCGTCGCCGGGTTTCTTGAACGCGAGGTGCGCGAACTCAATCGTGGTGCCCGCCGCCAACGGCTGCCGAGCTACTAGGCTCTTTTCAAAGATACGCTTCATCTCGGCGAAGGCCGCCACGCCAGCCTTGTCCACCGGATGGGCCAGCATCGCGCTGGTCTCACGGATTGCCTCCACGAACGCACGGAAGTTCGCCGGCTCCATCGAATGCGGGGCATCGCTGCCATACATTGCGCGCGAGAAGGTCAGGTGCTTCTCCACCATCACCGCGCCCAGTGTGACAGCCGCGACGGCGGCAGCCACTCCGCCGGTGTGATCCGACAACCCGACGGGCAGACCGTAACGTGCCCGCATTTCCGTCAGGACATTCAGGCCGACGCGCTCGGGCGGACAAGGATACGCGCTGCTGCACTGCAGCACGGTGAGCGGCCCGCCGCTGCGGAGCGCGGCGACGGCAGCGTCCAACTCCGCCCAACTGCTCATCCCCGAGGAGAGCACCACCGGCTTGCGGGTGCGTGCGACGCGCTCCAGCAGCGGGAGGTTTGTCACCTCACCGGACGGAATTTTGTATAGCGACAGCCCGATGTCCTCGAGCAGATCCACCGCTTCGATCGCGAAGGGCGACGAGGCGAACCCGATGCCGGTGCGGTCCGCGTGCTCGCGGAGCTTGCGCCACTGCTCAGGCGAGAAGCCCGTGCGCCGGAAATACGCCATGCGCGGCTCGCCGGAGAAATACGGCGGTGAGGGCGCGTCGGGCAGCGACTCGGCCTCGGCGAGGTGCGTCTGGAACTTCACCACGTCCGCACCGCACGCCTTGGCCAGTTCGATGAGCTTGCACGCAGATCG
>CAIPBN010000643.1 GCA_903863315.1 uncultured Verrucomicrobiota bacterium
GACTTCGTCATCGGCAACAAGAAAGGCACGTTCGTCTTCACCAACGAGGCGAAGCAGGTGTCGAAGGAGGAATGGGAGAAGGCGCAGCCGAAGGGTAAAATCTCGTTCCTAGTTGATCGGCAAAAGCTAGTTGAGCAACTCCGTTCGATTGTAACGATTCCGATTTCTAAAATCTCTGGCAAAGCTGGTAGCACGGGGCCGCAGGGCGGAACTGCTGTTGATAAATCCCCTATAGCGCCCGGTGAGGTTGAGAAGCTGCTGCCCCAATTTCTTCAGGCAGCGGGCATCCCCGTCGTCGTCCTGACTTACGGAGAGGTAGGCAAATTGATAACGGTCAATGGCACTCCCAAGGAGTTGGACATTGCAAGGCAGGCTATGGACTTGCTGGGTATTGCCGCCGCGCCGGATACGAGAGTAGCCACGGCCGACGTCGTCGTCCGCACCGGAGCGCCGGCCTCCGGCCCGGCAGTTTCTCCCGTTAACGCCAAGCCCAACCCGCCGCATCCCGGTGGCGTGTTGCCCGTCGGTGCGGACGGCAAGCCGCTCAACACCGACTTCGAGACCGGCGACTTGCGCGACTGGACCGCCACCGGCGATGTCGCGAAGGGCCAGCCGACCAAGGGCCCCATCAACCAGACCCGCAAGTTCGGCGCGGGCAAAGTGGCCAACCACGTCGGCGACTTCTGGTTCGGCGGCTACGAGAAGTTCGAGGACAAGCCCACCGGCACGTTCAGCAGCGCGGCGTTCAAGGTCACGCAGCCGTGGGCCGCGTTTCTGCTCGGTGGCGGCAGCCTGCCCGGCACACGCGTCGAGCTGGTGGCAAAGGACGGCGGCAAGGTCTTCTTCACCGCGCGTGGGCAGGGCTCGGAGACGATGTCGCCGGTGGTCGTGGACCTGGCGGCGCAGCAGGGCAAAGAGATTTTCATCCGCCTCGTGGATGAGGACACGGGCGGCTGGGGCCATGTGAACTTCGATGACTTCAAGCTCTACAAGGACAGGCCCGCCTTCGCCGCCGTGGCCGCGAGCGCGCCCGCCGCGAAGGCCAACCCGCTGCCGACCGACGACGTGAAGTTCGCCGGTCTCACCGCTGCGGAAGTGGTGAAGGCCGCGACGCTCCCGCCTGGTTTCAAGCTCCACGTCTTTGCCGCCGAGCCGGACGTGAAGCAGCCCATCGCCTTCTGCCTGGATGACCGTGGGCGGCTCTGGGTCATCGAGAACTACACCTACCCGCAGCGCCAGCCCGAGGGCCAGGGCACCGACCGCATCCTCGTCTTCGAGGACACGGACGGGGACCACAAGTTCGACAAGAAGACCGTGTTCATGGAGGGGCTGAACATGGGCAGCGGCATCGAGTATGGCTTCGGCGGCGTGTTCGTCGGGGCCGCGCCGTGGCTGTTGCACATCCCCATCAAGGAAACGGACAAGGGCCCGCAGCCCGCCGGTGAGCCGGTGAAGTTGCTCGAAGGCTTCGCGTGGCAGGACACGCACGAGATGCTCAACACCTTCCGCTGGGGCCCGGACGGCTGGCTCTACGGCTGCCACGGCGTGTTCACCCACTCGCACGTCAAGGTCGCCGGCGCGCCGGACACGGAGCGGCAGTTCATCAACGCCGGCGTGTGGCGCTACCAGCCGGTGAAGAAGCGCTTCGAGGTCTTCGCCGAGGGCACGAGCAATCCGTGGGGCCTCGACTTCAACGAATACGGCCACGC
>CAIPBN010000644.1 GCA_903863315.1 uncultured Verrucomicrobiota bacterium
CGACCTCCAGCCCCACCATGCCGTTGCAGACCGCAATGCAGTGCCGCACACCGCAGAGCTCGGCGATGCGTCGTTCGAACTCCTGCACACAGGCGCCATTGTTCGACAGCCAGCGCCGGTCAAGCACGCCGTTGATTCGCTCCATCAGGCGCTCCCGATCGCCTAGATTGGGGCGACCCACATGGAGTTTTTCCGCGAACGCGGGGACACCACCCAAAACAGCCAATGATGCGCTGCTCATTTTAACCCCCCTGTCCAAACTATCCGCGCTGGACAACCGTAGGCCACGACTCCAGCCGGCAGATCCCGGATCACGACAGAGCCCGCCCCGACCACGGTGTCAGCCCCCACAGAAACTCGTTCAATGATCGAAGCCCCGATGCCGACCCATGCGCGCTCGCCGATTCGGACATTTCCCGCCAGATGGACTCCGGGACAAACGTGAGCCGCGTCTGCAACCACGCCATCGTGATCCACCGTGGCTCCGTGATTGACGATCACGTTGGAACCCAAACGGACCCCGGGGGCGACCACCGCCCCAGCGGCCACGAAGGTGCCGGCACCAACCACGGCTGACCTCGCTACCGTGGCTGCGGGATGAATTATTGTCGCCAGCTTCAAGCCCTGCTCGACCGCGCTTGCAGCCAGGCGCGCACGGGTTGCGCAATGTCCGACGGCCACCAAGAGCCACTCGATCCCTTGTGCCCCGTGCCTCGGCAGGCATTCGATTCCTCCCAAGATTGCCGCGCCCTCGAAGATTTCGCCGGCCCGTTCCGGATGTGCATCATCCAGCCACCCAATGAGTTCATATCTCCCGGCGCAAACCACGGCGTCGGCCACAACACGACCGTGCCCGCCCGCTCCCCATATCAGCAGTTTCGGTTTTGATTTCAAACGGTCACAACACCCATTCTCAACGTAGCGGCAAGGCGGTGTCCTTGGAAACGAAGAGGAAGTTGATGTCGCAAAAGGCAACGGCCTCGGCTGGCGATGATAGCGGCTTCAAGGTCATGCACGGGCGATTTACGATGCCATGGCAGGCATAGCCGAGTGCGGACATGAAATCGAACGCAGCCGTCCGCGTAGCGATGTCACTCCGCAGTTCGAGCATCACCGGTGGCCGATACCGCCTTAGCGTCTCCACTGCCCCGCGCAAGACGGCCATTTCGTGGCCCTCGACATCAATCTTCACCACGATTTCCCGCGCAGCGGCTGTCAGTTCGGGAAGGTAGCTGTCCAACGTCCGCCTCAGCACTTTCACACGGATCACCTCCCCCTCGAACGCCGCGTGCACCTGATCAAAGCTGCTGAGAAAGGAACTGCGTGACACATAGAACTCCGCCTCGCCCGCCACGTCAGAGAGCGCCACATCTTCCAGCCGCGCGGTGTTGTAGCCATTGGCGGCGAATAGCTTATCCACGAAGGGACGCAGCGCGGTGTTTGGCTCGAACAGCCAGCAGCTCCGCCCACAGGAGAGGGCGTAAATGGAACTGACCCCGACGTTCGCCCCGATGTCCAGATACAGCGATGAAGGCCCCATGCGGTCAATGAGGAACTCCTGCACGCGTCGTAATCCGACATCGTGCCGCTTGTAGTCGAAGGCATAGGCAGTGGAAAAAACGTCTGCGGCGGGGTCAACGTCCAGCCTCAAGTGCTTCCCATTTGTCAAGGTGATGCGCCAGGGGAAGGCACAGGCCGGCCGGCCGAAGAACCCATGCCCCACCAAGAAGTTCAGCCAGGCATGCGGCAGCGAATCATAGCAGACATTCACCAGTGCGGGACAGCAGCGCAGAAACACACCACTAACGAGCCCGGCACAGAGATCGCGGGCGATTTCTTGGAGGCGACGGCTCACTCAGCAGGTGCGGCGAAGAGGATGCTCTCCTCCTCATGGATGGTGTAGTGGCCGAGGTGGAAGCGATGGCCGGGAACCAGGGCATCAATCATACGCGGCAGTTCGACAAAATCCTTCAGCGAGTGATAGAGCGCCACCGCGAGCGTGGGCCGATGCTCCTGGATGACTTGCGCTGCCCCCCGCAGACAGCGGGCTTCAGCACCTTCGACATCCAGCTTGATGAAGTCCACACCCGGGACCCTGGTCTGCGCCGCCCAGTCATCGATGGAACGGGTAAGCGCCGATAGTCCTGCGGACCCTCGGCTACAGCCATGTAGCGCAGTGGCAGGACCGTTCTCATGGAAGTTCAACTGCGCTCCCGACACATCCCACAACGCCTCCATATGCACCCGCACCCGGGTCTTCAAATTCGGGTTCGCATCCAGGTTGGCACGCAGAATCTCCAGATTGGCAGAGGAAAACTCAAAGACATGCACCTGACCCCTTGCACCGGCTTTGGCGGCAAAATAGAGCGTGGTGTCGCCCCAGCAGCCGCCCCCGTCCAGCACCACATCGCCAGGCCGCACTTCGACGAGGGCTGTGCCGTTCTTCCGATAGCAATACTGCTCCAAGAGAAACGTGTTCAGCACATTCAGCTTATGCGCGCGCAGGCGCAGAGGGCCCTCACCCATGCCTAACTCGTAATCGTCCAGCCAGCCGTCCAAGATATTCGTTCGCGCCACCCGTGACCGCTGCATGACTTGGTGCGTGAGATCATGCAGCGCCTGGGCATAAGCTGCATCGTTGCGGGACAAGCGCGTGTGACGACTGCCGAGGATGCGGTAGGCGATGACCTCAACCAACGTCCGGCGCGAGGCGTCATCAGCCAGTCGTTCGTGCAGCCACTCCAAACCGTCGAGATGCAACTCAACCTCCGTCAGGCGGCTCTCGATACTGGCGCGTTGATAGGCGTTATCCCGCACATAGTCAAAGCGTGCGAGCAGCCCATCCAGTGTCTCAGCAGCGTGCTGTTGCAAGCGTGACTTGAGCGACGCCAGCGCGGGTGGGAAGCGCAGCGGGTCGATGTTTCCACTACGATGTTGCGAGAGATCCGTCGCAATTCGGCGCATCAACTGAGACTGAAAAAATGCAGCCATGATCCTAGGTTGGATGTAGGGACAAGCTGGAGCCGTATCCAAACCTAGATAGTCTTCACTGACCACCGCACCGGCACTTGCACCAATCCGGGTCTGACAGTCTCCCTGGAGTAGGCGCGCTCACGTGCGGCTTCCATTGTGAACTGGGTGATGCTGCGCACATCGTCGTAGATAGTGCCATCGCTGCGATTCCAAACGGCTGCGTGGATCTGGTGCAAACCCTTCAGAAACAGATTTGGTTCGAGAGCCCCTATGACCTCATGCTCACCCGCTGCCATGCAACTGTTACAGCCCTCGTCTTCAGGCGTGCAGGCGAGTAAGATTGTGCCATCGGCCAGTGCGATATTGAAGCCCACTCTCAAGCCATTGATGCTGCGCTCATTCCGGTAGCGAACAACGATCTGAAGCGGTTCGTTGGTGAAAAACGTTGGCCCCTTCTTTCCATCGGGTGTTCTTACTTCACATGCGGTCACGTAGCTATCCTCGTTGCGGTTGGCCGTGAAGCGCGTGGAAGTTGGAGAGCGTTGCACATATTCGTCGATCACTTTCGACATCCGACCCTCCGCCACCCGCCGGCCTTGTTCGAGCAAGATTCCAGTCTGGCACACGTTGCGCATGATCCCCATGTTGTGGCTGACGAAGAGCACCGTTCGCCCACCCCGGCTTACGTCCTTCATTTTGCCGAGGCACTTCTTTTGAAACTCCGCATCCCCCACCGCCAGCACTTCGTCCACGATCAGGATTTCTGGTTCCAGATGTGCGGCAACCGCGAAGGCCAGCCGCACATACATGCCCGAGCTGTAACGCTTGACCGGGGTGTCGAGAAATCTCTCCACTTCCGCGAAGGCCACAATCTCGTCGAATTTCGCACGGACCTCGGCACGCGTCATTCCAAGAATCGCCCCGTTTAGAAAAACATTCTCCCGGCCAGTCAGCTCCGGATGAAAGCCCGTCCCCACTTCCAGCAACGTGGCCACGCGGCCACGCAGGTGGATGCGGCCGATGGTGGGCGCGGTAATCCGACTCAACAGCTTGAGCAGCGTGGACTTCCCCGCCCCATTCCGTCCGATGATGCCCACCACATCGCCTTCCTTGACCTCAAAAGACAGATCTTTGATGGCCCAAAACTCCTCCTCAGAGTCCCCCACCGGGCGCTGAGCAGCAGGTTGCACCCAGCTTCGCACCTTGCTTGAGATGACATCGCGCAGCGCCGTGTAGCGCTCGCGCTGCTGGTGCTGGATACGGTAGCTTTTGCCGAGGTTTTCGACCTGAATGATCGGGCTGGACATCAGATCACGTCGGCAAAGGTTTGCTCGGTGCGCCGGAAATACCACACACCATAGATGCACATCGTAGCAGTCACGACCACGGAGGAAGCCAAGGTATGCACCTCAAGCGGAGCGGTTCCTTTTAGACACGCCCAACGGAAACCGTCAATCACACCTACCATCGGGTTCAAATCGTAAACCCAGCGCAAATACTCCGGCACCTTGGTGCTGCTGAAGCCCACCGGCGACACATATAGGCCGAACTGGACAATAAACGGCACCACATAGCGGAAGTCCCGGTATTTCACATTCAGCGCGCAGAGCAAAAGCCCGCTGCCCAGCGCTGCGGCAAACGCCAGAAGGATGAACAACGGCAGGGTGAGGACACGCCAGTCCGGTGCATACTGATACCAGAGCATGAGCACCGCGAGCATTGCCAGCGTGATGGCAAAATCCACCAGACTGGTGATCACCGACCCAGCGGGGATGATGAGGCGCGGGAAATATACTTTGGAGATCAGACCCGCGTTGTTTAGCAAACTACCGCTGGCCTCTGAAAGGGCCGAGGCGAAGAACTGCCACGGCATCATCGCCACACTCACAAACAACGCGTAAGGAATCCCTTCCGGGGCCTCAAGTTTGGCGATGCGGTTGAACACCAGCGTGAAAACGACCACGGTCACGAAGGGCCGGATCACCGCCCAGGCAATCCCGATCACAGTCTGCTTATAGCGCACCAGAATATCGCGCCACGCGAGGATGTAGAACAGCTCCCTGAAGTGCCACAGGTCGCGCCAATACTGCTGCTCGGTGCGTCCAGTCTCGATGATCAGTTCCTGCCGTCGTGTGCTCATGTGCGACGGATGCTCAGTGGCACCACCAGTAGTAAACCATCATCGCCCATTCGTTTTCCATAGCCAGCAGGCCTTCCTTGGTGCGCCACCATTCGTGTGCAGAATACTGTGCGGTGGTGACTGGGACCACTGTCAGCTCAATGCCCGCCGGATGCAGGGTCCGGCGCGCAAGCCAAGCGATCCGGCGCGTGGTAAAAGGTTCGGATGGCATCAGAATGCGCTTCACGTCGTTGGTGCTGGCCCAAGCCTGGACCGCGGGTATTTCCTCCGAAAGCAGGCGCAACTCCTTGCCGATGAACTCGCACGCTGACTTGGGAACACCCGCCGCATCAAGTTGTTGCCGGCAGAACTCGACTCTCGACATGGTGATCCCCGCGCTTTCGGTGGATTGGGTCTTGCTGAGCGTCAGCACAAGGCGCGGCGCTTTCCCCTCCCGCCACCATGTCAAGGCCTGTGCGAAGATCTCTCTCGAAGCACCGGTTGAAACCACGATGGCGTCGGCTGGACCAGCCGACTGCTCCACAATCCACGCCTGAGCCAAACCACGCAGCAGTGGCCGGTGGAAAAGAGC
>CAIPBN010000645.1 GCA_903863315.1 uncultured Verrucomicrobiota bacterium
ACCGGGGGCGTTGCCCCCGGCTAAGTTCCGCTGGCCCTCCGGGCCAGGTGCAGTGTGCCGTGCCGGTCATGGGTCAAAGGAGGCAGCCAAAGCAATCAGCATCAACACGCCGATGCCCAAACAGGCGTAAGCGGTCAAGCGCAGCCGACGGCGGATGTCGGTCAGTTGCCGGGTCGCAAACATGAAAAACCGGGGCTGCCTGTAGAATTGGAGGCGCGCGAGGAAGAGAAAAACCACTCCGACAACAATCAGAGCAAGTGCGGCCGCTGGAACAGGGCTGCCGTGTTCTGCTGCCTGGAGAGCGGGGAAGAGCAGGAACGCCAGCATTCCCACGACGGGCACAGCCAGTTGAAACATGACCATTGGCGGCACATACCAGGCCAGCGGGTCTTTCTGCTTCGCGCTCACGGTTTGGCCTCCACTGCCTTGAAGAAGTTCTCCAGTGCCTCGCGGAACTCGGTGGGAACCGGGCGCGTCACGCCGCTGCCTTTGCCGGTGCGACGGGCGGCGGCCTCGGTGCCGCGGGCGTCGCCGGTGGTGTTGGGGCTGGCTTTGTCGGTGTTGCCGCCGTTCTGGTTCGGGCCGCCGGGCTGCTGGCCGGGCTTCATGCCCATGCGCTGCTCCTGCTGGGCCATCTGCATCATCATCTCGGCCTCTTGCTGCGTCATCTGCTGCTGCTGTTGATCCTGGTTCTTGTTCTTCTGCCGCTTGGCCTGCTCGTTGATGAGGTTGATCAAGTCGGTGAGCTGGGCGAGGGCGGTGTTCTGCGGCTTCTGGGCGGGCTCGCCCGTGATCTTGTCGAAGAGCGCCGTCTCCGCGTCGCGCATCGCGTCCTGCGTTTCGAGGAGGATATCCCGTGCGGCCTCGACCTTGTTGTTCATCTGCAGCTTGGTCAGATCGCCGCGCAACTCGCGCTGGTGCTCGGCGACGCGGGCCACGCCCTCGGCATGGCGGGGGTTGCGGGCGCGCTCGGCCTCCAGCATGGCGGTGTTTTGGAGCACGCGCGCCTCGCCCGCGCGGAGGCGGATGCTCGCGAGCAGGAGCTTGAGCAGGTCGTTGTCCTTCTGCTGGCCTTCGCCCTGGCCTTCGCCGCTCTGGCTTTCCTCCTCGGGCGGTTCGAGTTTCTTGGCCCAGTCGCCGAAGCGCTTGCTCCAGGCGTTCAAGTTGCCCATCGCGTCCATGGCGATGTTCGCGTCGATCAGGCCGCGCACGCGGTCCAGCTCGGCGGTGGTGTTGACCTGCTTCATCTCCGCGGCGACCTCGCCGTAGTTCGGGCGCTGGGTGCGGTCGAAGAACCGGCTCATCTCCGCGACGACCTTCTCCGCCTCGGCCCGCACGCTGGTCTGGTCGGCGGCGAGGGAGGTGTTGATCTTGCGATAGCGGTCCGGCAGCTCGCGCGGCAGCAGGCCGATGATCTCGCCGATCACCTTGCCCAACTGGTCGCCCAGGCCCTTCTCGGACTCGGACAGTTTCTTCAAGCGCTGTGACAGCGTGAGGGCCTGGAGATTGTCGAGGCCGTCGTTCATCTTCTTTTGAAGCGCCTGCAACTTCTCCAGCGCCTTCTCCTCGGCCTCGCGCGCCTTGCCGGCTTCCTCGCCGCGCTGCTGCGGGCTGTCGCTTTCCTGCGCCTTCTGCAAGGACTGCTGGGCGTCCTTCATGTCGCCCTGGGCCAGCGACTTCATCTGGGCGAGGTTCTGGGTCCACTCGCGGAGGGTCTGCTGCGTGAGCGTGGGGTTGCGAAGGGCTTCGCGGATGATCTCCTGCCCCTGCTGCGCGATGCGGTCCAGTTGCGCGCGGTTTTGCGCCTGGGCATCGGCTTGTTCACCGGCCTTTTTCGCGGCCTCGTCGGACTTGAGCTTGTCCTCGCTCAAGCCCATCAGCTCGCGCGTGGCGGCGGCGATGCTCTCCTCCTTGCGGGTGACTTCCTCCACCTGCGCAAACAGCGTGTCGAGCTGCTGCCGCACCATCTCGGCGTGTTTCGAGAGGCCGACGATGTGGATGCGATGCACGGCGGACTCGGCCGGATCGCGGTTGGGCAGGAAGTCGGTCGCCAGTCCGCGCACCGCGACGGTGGAGTCAGCCGGCAGGCGCAGCACGGTGGGGCTGAAGAGGAAGGTGTTGGTGAAACGGCGCTCGGTGGGCGTGACGGCCATCTTGCTCACGGGCTTGAAGGCCGGGGTGTTGGTGGGATCGGGCGAGTTCAGCATCTCGGTGTCGAGGGCCGCCTCGCGCACGCCGAAGTCGTCGAGCGCGGTGAGCTTCACCGGGAGCACGTCGGTTTCGAGGATGGAGATTTCTAGGCCCAGATCGCCGAGGTCCACGCGGGGGGCGGCGTCCTTCGTCGAGCGCAGGGCCAGCAGCCAGGGAGCGACCGGCTTGAGGCCGAGTTCATCCTGCCAGTCGAAGGTGGCTTGGGCGGCGGTGTCGAGCTTGAGCGCACCGCTGTTGAAGTTCTCCGCCTGCAGCAGCAGTGCCTGCGGCTCGGTCTGATCCACGCGGACCTCGGCGCTGGCGAGCGGGCGGGTGGCCGTCCCGTGCAAGGTCACGCGGCTGCCTTCGAGGACGGGCAGGTTGGCGTTTTGCACCACCACGTTGGTGACCGGGTGCTGCAAGTAGGCCGGGAATTGCACCGCTGCCGTGAGCTGCTTGAGGGCGGGCCGATGGAGGGGCTTCACCACGATCTCGTGCGTCGCGTCGCCGAGCCGGACGCGCAGCACGCCGGGTTGCGTTTGGCCCGGAAAGGCGAGCTTGGCGGTGCCGGCGTTGACGGGCGCGGAAAGTTTCGCCTG
>CAIPBN010000646.1 GCA_903863315.1 uncultured Verrucomicrobiota bacterium
CCTCAATGCGGGCGGGGCTGCCTTGGCCTTGCCGTTCAGCTTCACTGCCACGCAGGCGCAAACCATCACCGCCACCCTCCAGCTCTCGGATGATCGCGGCACGATCGGCACGGCGGCCTTCACCATCGACTTGGGCGTGCCCAATTCCTTCACCAATCGCAGCCTCATCAACATCCCGGCCACGCTCTCGCTACCCAGCTCGGGTCCGGCTGGCCCTTATCCCAGCACCATCACCGTCTCGAATGTCACAGGGGTGGTCAACAAGGTCACGGTGAAGCTGAGTGGCTTCAGCCACACCTACCCGGCAGACGTGGATGTGCTGCTGGTCGGACCGAATGGGCAGAAAGTGCTCCTCATGTCGGATGCGGGCGGCAGCTTCAGCGCCTCGGGCCTGAACCTGACTTTCGATGACGCCGCCACGGCCGGGCTGCCTGATACCGCGCAATTGGTGAGCGGCTCGTTCCGCCCGACGGATTACGCTCCGGCGGACAGCTTCCCGGCTCCCGCCCCGGCTGGGCCGTATGCCTCCACGCTGAGTGCCTTCCGCGGGTTCAGCCCGAACGGCGTGTGGTCGCTCTACATCAACGACGACACGGACATCAACTTCGGCAACATCGTCAACGGCTGGACGTTGAGCTTCAACACCGTGAACGCGGCGGTGGACGTGGCGGCTGTGATGACCAACTCGGCGGCGACCGTGACTGCTCCGGGAACTGTCACCTTCACCACGGTCATCACCAACAACGGTCCGAACATCGCCACGGGGCTGACCTACAGCAATGTCCTTCCCGCAGGGCTGAGCTTCGTGTCCGCCACCTCTTCCGCTGGAACGGTTGCGAATGTGAGTGGCACTGTGGTGGCAAACTTGGGCACTCTGGGAGTTGGCTCAAATCACATCGTGTCTGTCACCGTGGCCACGAGCGGCTCGGGCCCGGTGGTAAACACGGCTCAGGTCTTCTCTGGCGAGGTCGAGCTGAACAGCGCAAACAACACCGCATCGTCCACGGTCACCATCGCCCAAGCGCTGAACTTCACGCTCTACGGAGCAGTTCAGTTGGGTGGTCAGTTCTCCCTCACGGTCTCCAATGCGGTGGTCGGCCGCACTTACGTGGTCGAAGTGGCCACCAATCTGGCCGCGCCGGTCATCAACACGGTCTGGACTCCGCTGGGCACCAATGTGGCTACCGCCTCCAGCTTCACCGTCACTGACACTGGCGCGGCGGCCACCAGCCGCAGGTTCTACCGGGCTATTGAGCGATGATGGTGACGGCTGTGTCAGCCAGCCGCATCATCGCCGCCGACCGTCGTTACTTCCCAACCTAGGCGCAAGGTTGGTTGAGGACGGAAATATCCCGTTGCCAACTGGGTCGCTTGCCGGAAGCCTTGGCCCCTTGATGCTTCTGGTTTTTCGTTCATTCCTGTTCGTGCTGGCTGGCTGGTTCGTTGCGGCCGGCAGGCTCGATGCCGGCGTGGTCATCAACGAAATTCACTTTGAGCCGGCGGAGAAGCGACCCTTGGAATTTGTGGAGCTGCACAATGCGGCCGCCACGGACGCCCATCTAGGCGGCTGGCAGCTCGGGAAGTTCCGGTTTGGAGCTGCCACCTCGCTGCCTCCCGGTGGATTCCTGATTGTTGCGACCGATCCGGCGTCGTTCCAAAAGGCTTATGGCTTTGTCCCACTGGGACCGTTGCCCGGCAGACTGAAGAACGAGGGTGAGCGCGTCGCGCTGCGGGATGCCGGGGGACGGGTGGTGGATGAGGTGCGCTATGGAAGCGGAGCGCTGTGGCCCAGTGCCACGGCGGGCGCGGGTTCATCAATGGAACGGGTGCATCCGGGATTGCCGGGAATGTATGCGAGTTCATGGCGCGCCTCGGGCTTCCGGTTGGATGGCAGTGTGGGCAACAAATCACCGACGCCGGGCAAGACCAACTCGGTTTATTCCAGTCTGCAGCCTCCGGCGGTCGAGGCCGTCGCCCATGCGCCGGCACAACCTCGCACGGGTGAGGCGGTCACAGTGACGGTGCGCTTGGGCGAGCCGCGCGGGCAAGTGGCGAAACTGCTCGTGCAGGTGGTGGAGCCGGGCAGTTACGTTCGGCGCAGCGATCCAGCTTATGAGCAGAACTGGCGTGAGTTCGACTTGCGTGATGATGGCAAGGGCGGCGACGCACGCGCGCAGGATGGCGTGCTGACCGCAGTGGTGCCTGGCGAACTGCAGAAGCACCGCCGGCTGCTGCGCTATCGGGTGGCGTTCAAGGATGGTTCCGGCGCCACGTTCCGCCTGCCTTACGCGGACGACGAGTCGCCCAACTTTGCGTGGTTCTGCTACGACGGCGTTCCTGCTTGGCAGGGGGCCGCACAACCGGGCAAGTCCCCGCCGCTCTCCTTCAGCCCCGACTTCCTGACCACGCTGCCGGTTTATCAGTTGCTGGCCCGGCACGAGGACGTGGAGCGCAGCCAGTGGGATGGCGGCTACAACAAGCGCCGGCTCTTCGGCACGTTCGTTTGCGATGGCCAGGTGTTCGACCATGTGCAATTCCAGAACCGAGGGCAGGGCAGCACCTATGTGAGCGGCAAGACCAAGTGGGGCATCCACTTCCCGCGCACCCATGAGTTCACGCCGCGCAACCACTGGGGCGAGCCTTACGTGCGCCCGTGGGATCATTTGAACCTGAGCGGCTGCGCCAGCCCGTGGGTGCAAATCAACCGGGGCATGGCGGGCATGGATGAAGCCTATTCCTTTCGCGCTTATCATCTGGCCGGCGTGCCCAGCCCGAGCACGCATTGGATTCACTGGCGCGTCATCAGCCGGGCGGAGGAGGCCAGCCCCAAGAGCCAATACGAGGGCGATTTGTGGGGCCTCTACTTGGTGGTGCAGGATCCGGATGGTCCCTGGCTCAAGGAGCGCGGCCTGCCCGATGGCACGACCTACAGCCCCGAGACCGGTCGCAAACATCTGGGCTCGGGGATGGCACGGGACAATTCCGACTTCAACCAGTTCATGCACGGCTCGCGCACGACGAAGTCCGAGGAGTGGTGGCGCGACAATTTGAACCTCCCCGACTACTACAGCTTCCATGCCATCAACCGCGTTGTCTCCAACGTGGATCTCCGGCATGGCGCGAACCACTTTTTCTACCATTCGTCGCGAGCCGGCTGGTCACCTGTGCCTTGGGACCTCGACATGATGTTCATCCCCAAGACGCATTGGCCGGGCATCGTGGACCAGACGCGATGCTTGGAGCTGCCGGCCTTGAAGCTGGCCTATCAAAATCGCGCGCGTGAGCTGCTCGATCTCTTTTGCAGCGATCCCTCGCCCAACGGCGGCCAGGCCGGGCAATTGGTCGAGGAACTGGCACGGGCGCTCCGACCAGCGGGACAAGAGCGCACCTGGCCCGAGCTGGACATGGCGATGTGGAACTTCCACCCGCGCACCAGTGACAAGGGTGCGTTTTACCGCAACCCCGCCCGGCAGGGCATGATGGGCGGTGAGTTCCAGCGCACCCTGGCCACGCCGGATTTCAACGGTTTCTGCAAGCTCATCGCGGACTTCTGCACCGACACGCGGACCAATCGCAACTACACGCCCAACGACGGGAACATCCTCGGCTACGGCTTCGGCCATCTCTGGTGGGAATCCCGCGATGACAAAATCCCCGCGCGCCCGGTCATCCGCCATCTGGGTAGCGAGAAGAAAGGCGCGCATGCCTTTCAAATCAGCCCCTTCCAGAGTCCGGTGGCCACCAACCACTTCGCCGCCGTGCAATGGCGTGTGGGCCGCATCTGTGGTCCCGGCCAGCCGGGCTACCGTGCTGGCCAGCCGTGGACCTATGAGGTTCAACCGCATTGGGACACCGGGGAGCTGCTTCGCGCCGACCCGCAATCGAAGCTGCCCAAGGAGCCCTTCACGGACGCCGGCATCTACCGCGTCCGCGCCCGCTACAAGGACAACACCGGCCGCTGGAGCCACTGGAGCGAGCCGGTGCAGTTGGCGGTGCTAGCAAACCCTTGTGGGAATTCGCCACCACGCTGTGCTTGCTTTGCCACTGCACGAACATCAGCAAGGTCATCATAGATTTGTTGTGCTTGACCATAG
>CAIPBN010000647.1 GCA_903863315.1 uncultured Verrucomicrobiota bacterium
CCTGGTGATTTCACTTCGGCGACGAAGTTCACGCCGCAGGCTTGGGCCATGGGCTGGACTTGGGTGTTGACGGTCTGGGCCAGCTCGTTGAGCGAGACTTCGTAACGGTTGGCGGTGCCCTGTTCGTCGCGCATCACCCCGAGCAACTGGGCGATGAGCTGCTGCATGCGCTGCGCGGAATCCGCGGCGGTGCGCCACCCGGGCTCGGCCTTGTCAGCCGGGCTGGTGCGGCGACCGGCCAGCAGCGCTTGAATGCCGAAGAGCTGGCTCTTCAGCTCATGCAGCAGATGGGCGGACAGCGCGCCGACCGCCGAGGTCTTGCTGGCCAGGGCGAGTTCCCGATTGGCCTCCAGCAGGCTGCGGGAGCGCTGGGCCAGTTGCGCCTGCGCGCGTTGCAGCCGACCAAACGCCCAGCGCAGGGCGACCACAATCAAGGCACCACCGATCAGGAAGACGCTGAGGGATTGATTGATCAGGCTTTGGTCAATGCCCCGCAGGGCCGTAACCAACGCGCGGCCATCCAGAAAGAACTGCGCGATGCCCAGCAACCGGCGCTCCCCCTGCACATGCAGGGGAATGAGAATTTCATGCAGGGAAAGGCGGCCCTGCTCCGGTGCACCAGCGGTGAGGAAGACTTCACCCGGATCGGTCAACGGGTTTTGCCGGGCCACAATCTTGAACTCCCTCAACTGCCGGACGTCTGCCGCCGCCAAGGGGCTCTCCTTCACGTAGGGCGGGAACGCGGCCACGGATTTGCCCTCAGGGTCGAAGAGTCGGGCGGCCACGACTCCTTTGAGCCGGGACGTTTTGAGCAGCACATCCAACTGGGTGCTGGGCTCCTCCAACAGCGCCTTCTCCTCCTCGGCCTGCAGCATCGTGGCGACGGCATGGAGGATCTCGCCTTCCCGGCGGACGATGTCCTCCCGGATCTCGGTGCGCAGATGCAGGGTCATCGCCAGAATTCCAAGCGCGAAAATACCCAGCGTGGCGACCATGACCAATGCCGGCAAATGCCGGGACATGAGCCAAGGACGCTCCGCTTCGGTTGTGATGATGGCGGGTGGCTGGATCAAGTGGTGAACTAGGCCGGGTGTCTCCCCAGCCGGCAAACGGGAAGGGCTGCGGGTTTCATCGTCCGCGTCC
The DNA here is from genome assembly GCA_903863315.1 of uncultured Verrucomicrobiota bacterium. Classification (GTDB taxonomy): domain Bacteria; phylum Verrucomicrobiota; class Verrucomicrobiia; order Limisphaerales; family SXTU01; genus SXTU01. The sequence goes on from CAIPBN010000647.1 coordinate 1,144, forward strand.
TCCTTCCTTGCTGCCATTGTCAATGAGGCGGTTGAGATCGGGGTTTAACTGCTGCTTGAGCTCGCGAGCCCGGTCGCGCATGTCCTGCTGGAGCGCGCGCTGCTGGTCCTTCAGCCGGTCGAGCATCTCCTTCATCCGCTCACGAAGGGCTTTGCGCTCCTCTTCGGAGGCCTGGCTGTATTGGCGGGCCAGCGCTTTTTGATCTTCCAGAAATTTGTCCCGCGCAGTCTGGAAGTTGCGAATGAGGTTTTGCACATCCGCTGAAGGCTCGACCTTGTCGGGCCGGTTGGGGGAGGCGGCCTTGCCCTTCGCATCGGTCGGCAGGGCGGGATCGGTGGCCGGGTCGCGGGGGATGACTGCGGGTCGCTCTCCGATGCTGGGCTGGGACTTGCCCTTAGTGCTGGTGTCAACGACGCACTTGCCCTTGGTCTGGGCGTCCGCGTCCGCCGCCAGCCACAGCAACCCGGCGACAGCCAGTTGGCCGGCAAACAGTTTGGTTGACTTGAATTTCATCAGGCACACCGCGCACAAGCTGACCCGCACGCGATAGACTCACGCGACGCAAACCTCGTGCCAGCAAGCGGACAGGGGCTCAGTCAGCCAAGACGGTCCGGCGGCATCGCGGCACTTGCTGGCTGGCACAATGGGCGACGCGCGGGAGTATTTCAACGGAAAGTCAGGCGATTGTCGTTCCATGACCCCAGACCGTTTCCACTCGATCGGGAATGCCCTGATGCTCCATTCGGGAGTCCGGACGGTGATCTGGGGGCGCAAGTTTCAGCGGCGCGGGAAAGCAATTCGCAGTTGCGCGAATTCCGCAGGCGACGACCTCACATGAAACCGGGTGCCGGGTTCGGTCAACGCCGGACCATCCTGCGGCGAACCAGTCCTACTCCTCCACGGACACCACGAGGTTGCTCATGATGTAGTCGCGGCGTTCAGGCGTGTTCTTCCCCATGTAGAAGCTGAGGATGCCGCTGACCTCGGGACGCGGAGCGAACTCCACCTGGCTCAACTTCATCTGCTTGCCGATGAATTGCTTGAACTCCGCCGGGGAGATTTCCCCGAGGCCCTTGAAGCGGGTGATTTCGCAGCTCTTGCCCAGTTTCGCCGCCGCAGTGTCGCGCTCCGCCTCGCAGTAGCAGTAAATCGTCTCCTGCTTGTTGCGCACGCGGAAGAGCGGGGTCTCCAGCACATGCACATGGCCGCCGTGAACCAGCGGCTCGAAGAATTTGTAGAAATAGGTGATGAGCAGGTTGCGGATGTGCAGCCCGTCCACGTCGGCGTCGGTGGCGAGGATGATTTTCTCGTAGCGCAGGTGGTCGGGATTGTCCTCCACGTCCAGCGCGCACATGAGGTTATACATCTCGTCGTTCTTATACATCACGTCTCGCTTGAGATCCCACACGTTGAGCGGCTTGCCCTTGAGGGTGAAGACGGCCTGGGTCTCGACGTCGCGGCAGCTTGTGATAGAGCCACTGGCGGACTGGCCCTCGCAGATGAAGACCATCGAGCCGTGGCCCTTGTCCTTCTCCTTGTCGAAGTGCCGCTTGCAGTCCTTGAGCTGCGGCACGCGGATGCTGACCGCCTTGGCGCGCTCGCGGGCGAGCTTCTTGACCTCCTGCAATTCCTTGCGCAACTGCCGGCTGTCGTCTGCCTTTCCGACGATGCGCTGCGCGATCTCCTTGTTGCGGTTGAAGAAGTGCAACAGCTCTTCGCGCACCTTGTTCACGAGGTCCGTGCGGATTTCCGTGTTGCCCAGCTTGTTCTTGGTCTGCGACTCGAACATCGGATCCTTAAGCCGGATCGCCACCGCGCCGACGATGCCTTCGCGCACATCGTCGCCCTCGTAATTGCCCTTCGCGTATTCGTTCACCGCCTTGAGCAAGCCCTCGCGGAAGGCGCTCAGGTGCGTGCCGCCGTCGCTGGTGTATTGGCCGTTGACGAAGGAGAAGAGGTTCTCGCCGTAGCGGCTGTTGCTGTGCGTGAAGCAGAACTCCAGCGTCTTGCTGGTGAAATGGAGCGGGGCGTAGATCGGCTCCGCTCCGTCAATGGCCAGCTCCTCCATCACCAAGTCGTTCAACCCGTGGCGCGAGACAAAAGTCTTGTCGTTGAAGACCAGCTTCAGCCCCGCGTTCAGATAGGTGTAGTGCCGCAGCCGCCGTTCGATGAACTCGTTTCGGAACTCCGACTGCTTGAAGATTTCCGGGTCCGGCGTGAAGCGGACGAAGGTGCCGTTCGGCTCGGTGGTCTTGCCCTTGTTTTCCTTTTTCAGCCGACCTTGCTTGAAGGTGGCCTCGAAGAATTCGCCCTCCCGATGGCTGCGGACCACGAACTCCTTGGACAGCGCGTTGACCGCCTTGGTGCCGACGCCGTTGAGGCCCACGCTGAACTGGAACACCTCGTCGTTGTATTTCGCGCCGGTGTTAATCTGGCTGACGCAGTCAATGACCTTGCCCAGCGGGATGCCGCGCCCGAAGTCGCGCACGGACACGGTGCCGTCGGCGACCGTGATGTGGACCTCGCGACCGTAACCCATGATGAACTCGTCGATGGTGTTATCAATGACCTCCTTCAGCAGCACGTAGCAGCCGTCATCGTGGTGCGCCCCCGTGCCTATGCGCCCGATATACATGCCGGTGCGGAGCCGGATGTGTTCAATGCTGGAGAGCGTCTTGATTTTGCTCTCGTCGTATGCGTGAGGTTTTTTGTCGTCGGCCATGTTCGCGCGGGTAGCTACCGGAAAGCGTGGCCGTTGCCAACCTGAAACACGTTCAGACCGGAAAGAACCCCATTAGGCTGGTGGGACGCCGGTGGAGCCACTACCAGTTGACATGGTGGGAGTGAGGTCGGCCTCTGGGCTGAGTCCGAAGCAGCGTTGGCGGCAGCCTTTGCCCCTAAATCGCCCTAGGTAATGCACCCGACTAGTCAGTTTCGTCATAACTTTGTAAATACATTGCCATGACGTCAGGCCTCTCCACTCCCTGGTTTAACTCGTTCCGTGTCTGCGGTGTGCTGCTATTGGGTGGCCTGTTCCTAGCGTCGCACGTTCAAGCCGCCACCCCTCCCGCGACCTGGACCACCGGCCACAAACGGGTGCTCGTCATCCCGGTGCGCTTCACGGATCAGGCCGGTCCGTCGGACGCGCCCAACGCGAGCGGCTACTACTCCGGTTGGGGCAACATTACGAACGGCACCACAGCCGCCGCCATCAACGCCTTCTTCCAACGCTCCTCTTTCGGCAAGCTCTCGATGGAGTTCACCGTGCTGCCAGAAATCAACCTGGGCGTCAGCTACACGAATTACAACGCGACCTATGGGACCAGCGGCATCTCCAAGTTCGCCGCGTGGGATGAGCCCGGCTCGTTCGCCGATGACGTGCGGGCGAAGGCTCGGCAGGTCGGTCAATCGCTCGGCCAGCTCGCGCTATACGACTCGGACAACTACGACCTCGACTTCCTCTTCTGCGGCTTCATCCCCGGCCAAGGCACGCTCGCCTCGGGCCGTGCGCACGGCAAAGGCATCTTCGGCACGACGAGCCTCGCGCTGGCGCATGAGTTTGGTCACAACTTTGGTCTTCAGCACGCGAACGGCATTTCGCGCAGCACTTACTATTCGCCGATCAAGGGCGGAACGTTCTTCACCGACACCTACGGCGACGTTTACGACCTGATGGGCTGGAAGAACACCACGCCCATCCCACTCGTGCCGGACCGCGATCTGAACCCGTATTGGAAATGGCAGATGGGCTGGCTGACCGACGCGAACATCGCCGCGCCCGCTGTGTCGGGCACGTATCGCATCCACGCGTTCGACCAGCCGGCGCTCGACGCCGAGAAGAACTACGCGCTGCGCATCGTGCGCGACCCGAGCCGCGTTTACTGGTTCAGCTATCGCGCGGGCATCACGAACCCGGAGAGCATCTGGTCGAACAACGGCCTCGAAGTCCGCATCGGCGGCGAATCCGTGCCTGCGACCGGCGGCCACACGACGTTGCTGGACATGACGCCCGGCAGCCGTGGCCTCGCGAACATCCCGAGCGTAACGAACAATCCTTACGCCACGCTCTACGATGCTCCGCTCGCCATCGGCCGCACCTACTCGGACAACGAGGCGAACATCCATGTCACGCCGGTCAAGAAAGGCGGCACCACGCCGGAGTCGCTCGATGTCGTGCTGAACTACGGCCCGTTCCCCGGCAACGTCGCGCCGACCGTCTCCATCAGTCCCGCCACGCTCACGCTTGCGGCCGGTGTTGCGCAGGCCTTCACCGCTACGGCCTCGGACCCGAATAGCGACGCGCTCTCCTACTACTGGGAGTTCGACGACCCCGACGCGCTCGGCGGCACCGCAGGGGGCAACACGCATCCCGATGCGCGCCTCTCCACGCAGGGCAGCCACACTTGGACGCGCAGCGGAACATTCCTCGTCCGCTGCACCGTGTCGGACATGAAGGGCGGCAAAACCATCGCCTCCGCCAGCGTGACCATCACCGGCGGCACCACCGCGCTGCGCACCATCAGCGGCGTCGTGAAGGACGAGAACGGCAACCCGCTCGCCGGTGCAGTCGTGAACAATTACAAGGGCGGCAGCCCCAACCTCGTGCGCTACGGCGCGACCAATTTTGTCGGTGCCAGTGAAACGGCGGCGGACGGAAAATACGTTGTGCACGTTCCCGCCGGAATCACTGGCACCTTCTATTTGAACGTCCTGCATCAAGGCTTCTCCTTCATCTGCTCCACTGCGGGCGGCGCGGTGGGTGTTTACTCCGCCAACGTGGCGAACGTGGACTTCACCCGCGTCCGCACCAACCGCACCATCTCCGGCGGAGTTTACGTCGCCGGGCGCGGCTACAACCCCGCCACCGACGGCACGGTCACGGTCAACGTCAACGGCCAGAACATCGCCGCGACCGGCGGCGGCTGGACCACGAACGTCGCCGACGGCACGCCGCTGAACATCACCGCTACGACCGGCACGCCGGGCAATTCTGTCTTCGGCACGTTCCCGAATCCCTACGTCGCCGTGGATGACTTCAACCTGCTGCACCTGTTCCTCAATGTCCCCGGCCTCATGCCTCAAGTGGGCTTCACCTCCGCCAGCGCGAGCAGCGATGACACCGTCGGCACGGTCAACATCCCCGTGACACTCACCCCGCCGCCCGGCTCGAACTCCTGGCCGGCGAACCAGTTCATCTACTATTGGCTGGACCGGAGCAGCACGGCGGAATACGGCGTGGACTTCAAAATGGCGGGCGGCAGCATCTCCTTCACGGGCGGACAGGCCCCGACGCCCTACATGATTCCGCTGAAGATTCTCCCGACCGGCGAACCGAAGAACAAAACCGTCGTCATCAAGCTCGGCCCGGCCAGCTCCATCGTAAACATGGGGCCCGTGACCACGTTCACTTACACCATCACGAACCCACCCGCGCCCATCAACGCTGGCGTCATCCAGTTCGCACAAGCCAGCTACTCCGTGGCTGAGGCCGCAGGAACAGTCACACTCGTCGCAACCCGCACCGGCGGCAGCAGCGGCTCAGCTTCCGGCTACTACCGCACCGCCAACGGCACCGCGACCGCAGGGCAGGACTACACGCCCACCACCAACTTCGTGACCTGGCTCGACGGTGACACGGCGAACAAGAACGTGGTTCTCACCATCCTGAACGACGCGTTGGTTGAGCCAGCGGAGACGTTCACCGTAAGTTTCTTCACCAACACCGTCGGTGCCAGTCTTGGTGCGCTGACGACTGCCACCGTGACGATTACTGACGACGACACCCCGCCGGCCAGTCCCGGGGTGATTCAGTTTGCGCAGGCTGCTTACTCGGTTGGTGAGGCAACGGGAACGGTGACGCTGGTGGCCACGCGCACCAGCGGCTCCAGCAGCAGCGTCAACGGTTACTATCGCACCGCCAATGGCACGGCCACCGCTGGTCAGGACTACACCGCCACCACCAACTTTGTGACCTGGGCTGACGGCGACACGGCCAACAAGAATGTCGCCATCACCATCCTCAACGACTCGGTAGTCGAATCGAATGAGACCTTCACGGTCACCTTCTTCACCACCTTTGGCGGGGCCGCCATCGGCGCGCAGGCTGCCGCCACCGTGACGATCACCGACGATGACACGCCGCCACCCAGCCCCGGAGTGATTCAATTCGCGCAAGCTGCTTACACCGTGGGTGAGGCAGCAGGCACCGTGACGCTCGTGGCGACCCGCACCGGCGGCTCCAGCAGCAGCGTCAACGGCTACTATCGCACCGCCAATGGCACGGCCACCGCAGGTCAGGACTACACTGCCACCACCAACTTCATGACCTGGGCGGACGGAGACACCGCTTCCAAGAACGTCGTCATCACCGTCCTCAATGACACGATCGTCGAGCCGGCCGAGACGTTCACCGTCACGTTCTTCACCACCTTCGGCGGGGCCACCATTGGCGCACAGGCAACCGCTACCGTCACCATCAACGACGACGAGGTTGTCGTCCCCGAGAATCACCCGCCAGTCCTGCCAGCCAACACCGTCGTGACCCTCGTGCGTCCCGCCTCACTGGTTTTCACCAACACCGCCACAGACATTGACGTGCCCGCGCAGACGCTGACCTACCAACTGCTCGCCAGCCCCAGCAGCGCGACCATTGACGCCAACGGCATAGTCCGCTGGACGCCGCCGGCTGCGAGCACGAACTTCTTCCAAGCGAAAGTCACGGACAGCGGCACGCCCGCCCGCAGTGCGACGAACAGCTTCTATGTCATCGTGAACGAGCCCCTCGGGCCCGAGAATCATCCGCCGGTCCTGCCAGCGCCCACCGTCGTGACGATCATGCGGACGAACGTCCTGGTTTTCACCAACACCGCCACGGACATCGATGTGCCGGCGCAGACGCTCACCTACCAACTGCTCTCGGGCCCCAGCGGCGCAAGCGTTGATGCGAACGGCATCGTGCGCTGGACTCCATCGAGCGCCGGCGCGAACTTCTTCCAAACGAAAGTCACCGACAACGGCTTGCCTGCCAAGAGCGCCACCAACAGCTTCTATGTCGTCGTGAACGAGCCCGTCGCGCCGGAGAACCATCCGCCCGTCCTGCCTCCGTCCGGAGTCGTGTCGATGCTCAAGCTCACACCGCTGGTTTACGTGAACACCGCCATCGATGCCGACCAGCCGCCGCAGGCGTTGACCTATCAACTGCTCGTGAGTCCCAGCGGTGCGACCATCGACGTCAACGGAATCGTTCACTGGACGCCAGCCACCGTCGGCACGAACTATTTCCAAGCCAAGGTCACCGACAACGGCTCGCCCGCCAAGAGCGCCACGAACAGCTTCTACGTCATTGTGAGCGAGCCGGTCAGCTCCGAGAATCATCCGCCCGTTCTGCCCCGGCCCACCGTGGTGACCGCACTGAAATTGACCGAGACGGTTATCACGAACACGGCCACGGACATCGACCTGCCCGCGCAACTGCTCACCTACGAACTCCTTGCCAAGCCCGATGGCGCAACCATCGACAGCAATGGCATCGTGCGCTGGACGCCGTCAGCCACCCAAGGTTCCAGCACCAACCGCTTCCGCGCCAAGGTCACGGACAACGGCACGCCGCCCCGCAGCGCGACGAATGTCTTCTACGTCATTGTCAACGAAGGCAACACCGCGCCGGTGCTCTTCGGCCGCTCGCTGCTGACGCTGACCAATCCGGTGTCGTTGTCTGAAATTTACACGGCGACGGATTCTGACACGCCGGTGAACACGTTGAATTTCAACCTCGTCTCCGGCCCCGCATGGATGTCATTCACCAAGGTTGGCGAGCGCAGCGCAGCGTTGACCGGCACCCCACCGGTCGTCACAGCCGAGACGCCGATGGTCGCCGTCCTGCAAGTCACGGACAACGGCACGCCACCGCTCTCGAACCAGTTGCGCGTGTATCTCCTGCTACGTCCCGCGCCACCGACAACTTCTACTGAGAGCTTCGTCACGCGCGACCTGCCCTCGGGCTACGTGCCTGGCACGCGACTCACCGTGACGCTCCAGGCCAACCCGCCCAGCGGCTCGGCTTACACAGTCAACGACACGCCGCCCGGGGGCTGGGCGCTCGGTGCCATCAGCCATGGCGGGCAACTTGACCCGGCAACCGGGCAAGTGAAGTTCGGCCCCTTTGCCGACGCCGCAGCGCGGACGTTGACCTACGAACTGACGCCGCCGATTTCGGAGACGGGTCCGAAGAATTTCGTCGGCATCGCCAGCAAGGACAACGTCATTTCGGGCATCAGCGGCGAAGGCAGTTTGAACCAGGTGCAAGCCCACCCGGCGGACCTCAATGCCGACCTCCAGCTCAACACCCCCGAACTCGCGGCTTATGCGTCGGCCTGGCAGAATGGCAACGCTTGGCCGGCGGGACCCAACCCGATTGAAGTTTCCTTCGTCACGCGGGCGGGCTTTCTGGTGCAACGCGGCGGCACTTACTCCGTCAACGCGCCTGCGAAGTTGCCGCTGGCCTGGGTGTCGGCCGGGCCTGCGGCGCAGAGCCGCTGGGCGACTGCCGAAGTTACCACGACACCCACGGGCAAAGGCTCCTGGCGCTTCCTCCCGCCGAAGCTCGCCGTCGGCACTCCCGCCACGGTAACCATCATCCTCAACCCCGGAGCCACCGACGCCTGTCATGCCGTCGAGGAAATCCCGCCCGCCGGCTGGGCCGTGGCGAACGTCAGCCACGCCGGCGTGTATGACGCCGCCACCGGGCGCGTGCGCTGGGGCCTCTTCACGGACCAGACCTCGCGCACGCTCACCTACGAGGTGACACCGACTGGCGCTCTGGCACCGTTCGCGGGAGTCGCCTCCTTCGACGGGACCAACGCCCCCATCGCCGGAGCCTTCGAGCCGCAGATTGTGCCGGCCATCGCCGAGCCGGAGTTCGCGCCCGTCACCCGGCTGCCCTCCGGTGAGATGGTCCTGCCGCTCTCCACGCGCTACGGCACCATCACGGTGATCGAAATCTCCGATGACCTGCGTCTCTGGACGCCGGTATGGACGAACAGCCCGGGCAACCAGCTCTTCCGCGACCTGCCCATCAACACACCGCCCGGCCGCTACTACCGGTCGGTCGAACAATAGCGGCAACTCGTGTAACAGAGGACGTGTCCGCAGCTCGACATTCCGATGTCGATCTACCTTTGTCGCGAAGCCTCAACGGTTCGCCTCCGGTCTCGGTTTAGCGCGCGAGCTGCCAGAACATGCCGATAGAAACCCCTCCGTAAAATAGCGCACAGAGCACCAGCGCGGCCCGACGCCACAGCGGTGGCCGCAGTTCCGGCGGCAGCAGGGTGGTGTTCACGCGGAGGATCTGCAGTGCCGAGAACGCGGTGATGGGGGCCGCGGTCGCGCCGAGGATGGCGAGCAAGGTCCGGGCATCGCCCAGAAAGGCTCCCAACACCGCCAGCCCGGTAAACAGCAACAACAACCCGCCGTAGATTCTTCCCGCCGGCATGCGCCGCACCTTGGGCGCGCCCGCCCAGGCCATGTCGGTCACCAGCCGGACCAGCACATCCGTGTTGGTCAGCGCGGTGGAGAAGAGGATCCAAAAGCCATTGAGCAGGCCCAGCCACCAGAAGCCTTCCCACAGCTTGCGCATCTCGGCCGCCTGGAAGACGCCCGCCGCGACGCCGGAAATCTTCAGGCCCGGGGTGAACAGGTTGGCGGCCAGGTTCACCATCAGGAACATGCCGATGATGCAGCCGCCGGCCCAGAGCAGCGACTGGTCCACCATCGAGTAGCGCCACCAGTCGCGCCAGCGCCGTAGGTTTTCAGGGGTGATGGGGAAGACCGCGCCGGTGGGGGAAAGAGTTTGTTCCTGCGACCACACGCCGCCGAGGTTGCCGGTCTTTGCCCCCATGCCGAAACCCTTGTCGCGAAACCAACTGGCGATGGCGAGATTGCCCACGCCGCCGGAGCCCGCCAGCGAGGCAAACACCGCGAGCATCACGAAATCCATTTCCTTGGGCAGGGCTCTGACTTGGAAGAAGCCAATGAAGGTGCTTTGCCACTCGGCGGCGGGCACAAAGGCCACGTTCACCCAGATAAGAAACGCAAAGATGTAGGCGATCATCAGCCAGGATGCCCGTTCCAGCAGGCGTTCCACCTTCTTGCCCGAGGCCAGCACCGCCGCCGCCGCGAGCACTAGGACGACCGTGATCCAGGCCACGTTCGCGGCATCGCCCGCGGCTGGCGCGCGGCCCGCACTCATCGCGAACACGATGCCCGCACAGCCTGCCGTGGCGGCGGGCAGTCCAAGTTGTGCCACTGCGGCCAGCGTATAAACCGAGCCCCACACGCCGGGCCCCGGACGAAGCCGCATGAAGCCCGTGAGAATCGGCTCGCCGGTGTAGAGTGTGTAGCGCACGGCTTCGAGGTTCAGCAGCGATTGCAGGATGAAGGCGAGGGTCGCGATCCACAGGATGCCGCGTCCGTGCTGCACCACGAACATCGGGCCCACCACCCATTCGCCCATGCCGATCGCTCCGACCAGCAGGATGGCCCCGGGCCCGATGGTGCGGAGCGCATTGCGCGCGCTGAAGGGCAGGGGAGCGGGCAGTTCCTCCACGCGCCATGGCGGCAGGCAGCCGTGCGGTTGCGGCGGCGAATCGGGCTGGGGTTCAGGCTTCATCCGGGTGGCGGACAAACTTCTCCACCGATTGCATCAGCCCGCGCATGTAGCCGTAGGCAAAGAGCCGGCCAAGCATGGTGTAGCCCGGTTCACCGGCCTCCTCGCCGATGAGTTGCGGCACATGGTCGGGGCGCATCGGTCCGCGGAAGCCGGCTTCGCGATACGCGGCCATCGCGGCCACCATGTCCGTCGGTCCGTTGTCATGAAAGGTCTCCACAAAATTGCCCGGCCCGCTGCCGCGCACATCGCGGAAGTGGACGTAGCGGATGTGCGGTCCCAGCCGGCGGATGGTGGCGGGAATGTCCACGCCCATGGCCGCGAACGTGCCTTGGCAGAAGCAGATGCCGTTGTGCGCACTCGGCGCCAGCCCGACGAGCCGCTCGAAGTTCGCGACTGAATTCATGATGCGTGCCTTGCCCTGAAACTCGTGCAGCGGCGGGTCATCCGGGTGCATCGCGAGGAAGACGCCGCTTTCCTCGGCCACCGGCACCAGCTCTTGCAACAGGCGTTCCAAGTTGCGCCACAGTTCGTCTGCGCTGATGCGGTCCGTGCCGATGGTGCTGGCGGTGGCGCTCAAGGACATTGCCCGTTCGGCCTCCGCCAGATCGAAGCCCGTCACGCGCGCCCCGCCGCGCTCCGGTGCGTCCAACCGCGTGCGCACCCAGTCGGTGCCGGCCATGAAGTTGTAGCAGAGCAGGGGAATGCCCGCCTGGCCCATCTGGCGGATGAGCGCCTTCATCGCGGCGAGTTCCTTGCCGTCTTCATCACGGCCCAGCTTCAGGCGCTCGATGGGCAAGTAGCCTTCCACGATGGCCAGCCGCAATCCGTGCGCGGCGATTTGCCGCTGCTGGCGCAGCAACATCTCCGGGTCAGGTCCCGGATAACGCACGGTGATGTCCTGCACGCCGCACTGCGCGGCGAGCGTGAGATGATAATCGTTGAGCGGGGTGAGAACAGAAGCCAGGCGCATGAGGTGCAGGAAAATGCTGCGGCCAGTTTCCAAAGCGTGCCCCCGCGCGGCAAGCCCCAATCTGTCTGGAGCAACTTGGTGTCCACAACGTCGAGGTGAGGGACCACCGAAGAACATCCCGCCTCCGCTTCCTCGCGGCACCTGCGGGGCTGCTACAGCGTGAGCACGCAGCAAGGAGTGCCGACCAATTAGGAGGGCGGAGGGGAGGTGAACTGATAATTGAGATTCTGATGTCAAAAATGTTGACACCTTATGACTCAGTTTCGTATCTCAATAGCCATTCACCAATGAGCTTTCCGTGGGGACATAGGATGGATCGATCTGCGAATCGGAGATTTCGTGCCGCAGTTTGCCGGAACGATTTTTCGGGTCTGCCTTCCGATTCGGCGAGTTCCCCCGGCCATTCAGGGAGCCTCAGGAGCCGCCCAAACAACTGCCTTGGCGATTCCAGCAAATCGCTCCGGCCTGCGGCGAGGTGCCTGCCCCGCTTCGGCATTTGCCCCCGCCATCCAGGGAGCTGCCTCCCCCACCCGGCGGCTTGCCTGCGCCGCTCAGGCAAGCTCCCGGACGGCTCAGGCAATCTCAAAAACCGCCCGGGCAACCCCTTGAGGCATCCGGCGAACTCCCTTTCTGATGTCTGCAACCCATTAACCCTCAACACGTTAATAACATCATGGCCAAACAAAACTGGTTCCCCAAGAAGGAGTCCGCCCGCCGCACCCTCCTCAACACCCTCGCTGACAAACTCCCCGGTGCGTATGCCACCAAATACGGCATTACCGCTGACGAATTGACCACGCTCGGCAACTTCCGCCTCTGGTTCAAC
>CAIPBN010000648.1 GCA_903863315.1 uncultured Verrucomicrobiota bacterium
GAGCTTGCACGCGTTGCCGAACGAACCGTCATGCACTGATCCAACTTCCGCGATGGTCAACACAGCCATGCTTAAGCCCTCTCCTTCCACACGATGTAGTCCGGGTTGTCGCCCTTGAGCGTGAAGGGCGTGGTGTGCGGATCGTGATGGCCGCAATCGTCCAGCCGCTCCATCTGGGGAAAATATCGCCGCAGCACGCGAACGAAGGCCGCCTCGTCGGCATGGATCATGTGAAACGGATTATGCTGTTTCTTGGAAATCTCCTCACTGAAGACCGCCACCCCGCCCGGCGCAAGCCAGGAGCGCAACTGATCGAGATCGCCCCGCAGATCCTGCGAGTGAGTGAGGGTGTGAAAGCAGATGATGAAGTCAAACCGCATTCCCGGTGGAAACTGCAGCTCGAACTTTGCCGCACAGGATCCCCCGGGCTGCCGCACAAACGGGACGTGCTCCTGAACATGCCGCAGGCAGGTGTGCACCACGTCCGTTCCCCAGACCTCGGTGCCGTGCCGCTCGTGAAAATGCCGGAGAATCTCACCGTATTGGCAGCGCAGATGGAGCATCCGACGCGGCGGCGGCGTCCCGCTGGCTGCGAACCAAGCCTCCCACTTGGCGAGCCGGCGTGGGTAGCCAAACCGCTCATAGACTTGCTTCTGCCACGCCTCTGACGGCGGATAAACGCCGAACTCGGGCGTGCTGGCCAGCACGTCCAGTCCCAGATCGTAAAAAACCTTCCGTCCCTCGTCGGAGAACTTGTAGAACGCCTGCTCCAAGCCGCACGCCTGACACACGCCATTGTCCCGGCGGTGCATCTGGTCGCGGAGGTGATGCGCCGAGCGCGGAATCTCGTAAGGTAGGTGCAGCCAGCGGCCTCGCTCACAGGCCACCTCAGTGCTGCCACATAGGCTGCACTGGGCGGATTCCACCCCCGTCGGCGTGAGCCGGCTGAGTTGAAAGTCTGTGACGAAGGTCTTTAGTTTGGTGGCAATGCCGGCCATCTCGTATGAGCGCGACGATGCTAGCGCGCGGGAAAGACAAAAATCAACTCCACCGGTTCAAGTGGCGGAAACCGCCACGGCGCGTCGCTCGCGCGCAGACTGGAGAGCTGCCTGAACGAGCATCTGAGAGCGCAGACCGGCGTGGAAATCAGCGTCCGGCTCCGCCCCGTCCGCGCCACGCACTTTCAGGAGGAAGGCGGCCACCACCCGCGCCACGCCCTGCGCATGGTTGTCCCACTCGGCGGGCCCATCCGCAGCAACTGGAGCCGACACGCCACCGTTGGCGAGCGCCAGCGTGAACGCGCGCGACTGCGCGAACTGGGGCTGGTGAAAACGCAACGCACCCAAGCGCCCGAAGGCTTCGATGCGATGGCCCGGGCCGTGACGATGACAATTCGAGATCTTTATGTTCACGAGCGCGCCCGAGGCGAGCCGCGCCACACAGTCACAACTATCCTCGGCAGTAACGGGCACCAGTTGCCCGGCAGAGTCGGGCCGGGCTGGAATCAGGATGTCCGTGCGGGCGAACAGCTCGACGATGGGTTCGCCAGCCAGCCATTCCACGTAGTCGAAGGTATGGCTGGCGTAGCTGTTAAGGATGCCGCCACCAGCTGCCCGGTCGTGCTGCCACGAGAAAGGCAGCACAGGATCCGCGCGGCCACCGGAGAGCCAGAGCACATCCAGTCGTTCAAGGGGACCGAGCGTGGCGTTGGCGAGCAGCTCCTTCATCCGCCGGATGCCCGGGTGGACGCGGAACTGAAAATCCACCGTATGCACACACCCGCTGGCCTGCGCGGCGCGGAGCATGGCCCGGGCGTCTTCCAGGGTGAGTCCGAAGGGTTTTTCGCTGAGGACATGTTTACCAGCCTGAAGCAGGCCGCAGACGATCTCCCGCTGCGCGGCTGGAGGAACGGCAACTACGCAAGCATCCAGCATTGGGTCGGCCGCGAGATCCTGCCAGCGGTTCGTCAGCCGGAGCGCGGGAACGTCTGCCGGCAAGCTGGAGGGTTTACGGTTTCCACTGGTGCAAAGCACGGCCACCTCCACTCCCGGGGTCGAACGCAAAACAGGCAGATGCACCCGGTGTCCGAAGCCGGCTCCGATGATGCCGAGACGCAGGGGGCTCAACTTTCGTGGAAGCGGACCTCGGGCAGGGGCACGATGATCTTTGAGCGCAGCCCCTGCTTGCGGAGGTTGCGGACGATCGGCTCGCAGTAGTGCCAGGAGAGCATGAGAACATTCTCCGGCTGCTGCTCGAAAAGGATTTTTTCGTCCACGATGGGGATGTGCTTGCCGGGGAGGAAGAGGCCCAGCTTGAGCGAGGTGGACTGCTCGGCGATGTAGGGCATCAGGTCAGGGTCGAGGTTCGAATAGTTGACCAGCGTGCTGCTGCGGCCCGGGCAGCCTACGCCCACGACGCGTTCGCCACGGCTGACTAGTTGCAGCACGAGGGACTGGAGGTCTCGCTTGGCGCGGAGCACGCGCTCGCGGAAAGTGTGGAACGGGGCGGGCGTGTCGAGCCGGGCCGCCTGCTCCGCCTGCAACAACTGGGTGAGCCTCTCCGACACGGCGTGGCCTCTGCCTTTGCGGGCCACGACGCGGATGGAGCCGCCGTAATTCGGAATGCGCTCGGCATCCACGACGGTGAAGTTGTAGCTGCCCAGCAGGCGCGAGACAGTCTGGAGCGAATAGTATTTGAGGTGCTCGTGGTAGATGGAGTCGTATTGGACTGTCTCCAGCAGATCGAGCAGGTAGTGGGATTCGCTGAGAAAGTAGCCGTCGTCGGTAAGCAGTTCCTCCACGCCCCGGATGAGCTGCCCCAGCTTGGCCACATGGGCGAACATGTTCGCCGCCGTGACCATCACGGCCCGGCCGTGCTGCTGGACGATGTCACGGGCCACCTGCGGGTCAAAGAAGGCCTGCACGGTCGGGATGCCGTGGGCGATAGCGATCTGAGCGATGTTCGTCGGCTCGACACCGAGGACTTTCATGCCCTCGCGCTGAAAGCCTTGCAGGATGGAGCCATCGTTGGAACCGAGGTCCACCACAAGGCCGCCACGGGGAAGCTTCAGGCCAGCGATGTGCCGGCTGGCGATGGCCTGGAGGTTTTTCACCAGAGTCTCGGTGATGCCGCTGCGATAGGGATAGTCGGGATAAAACAGTTCCTCCGGTGCCACCACGTGATCGATCTGAGCCAGACCGCACGCCGGGCAACGAAGGAGCCGAAGCGGATACGTTTTTTCCATCTCCAGGAGCTGGCCTGGCTTGAGCAGCGAATCGCAGGGGGCCTGATGGCCGAAGTCCATGATCATTTCCAGATTGGCGGAGGCGCAAATCTGGCAGTGGGTCAGGTGGCCGAGGGGCAGATCGTGTGATGGAGCGGTGCTCACAATTAGGAAAACTCTTAGAGACTTCTTAAGGGTGCGTCAATAACGGTTCACCGGGGCGGGGCTGCGATCTGACGGGCCACCGCCGCGAGGAGTGGACGACAGGCTGGCTCCACGGCGAATCTCTCCTGGTAACACTGGCGGGCCCGCTCGACGATGCGGGCCGCCTCGTCCGGCTGCTCGACCGCCTGACGCATCTTTGCGGCGAAGGTTTCCACATCCCCCGCCAGCAGGCAGGTCTCGCCATCCACCAGGTCCGGATTGGTCTCGGAGACAAAACGGTGGGCCACGACCAGCCAGCCACGGGACATGGCAGTGACGATCCGGCTGCGGTTGCCCACGGGGATGTCGATCGGGACAACCATCGCGTGACACCGCGCCATCACGGTGTCCAGTTCCTCGACGAAGCCTAGGAACTCCACCTCAGGTTTGTCCGCCATCGCTTGGCGCGTCCAGTCCGGCGGCGCACCCCGCCCGGCGATGAAGAGACGGAACCGGCCTCGGCCCCACGCCGATAGTAGGCGGGGATAAAGTTTCTTGAGCAGGAACAGCAGCGCCGACTTGGAGCCGAGCGCGTTGAGGGTGCCGCAAAATAAAAACGAAGGCAGCGCGCTTGCGGGCGGCCGTGGCCGCTGGTTCTCAATGACATCGGGCGCGGGCCAAGGATAAGGGTGATAGACGGAGGGGATTTGCAGCTCCTGCATTAGTCGCACCGAGGAATGCGAAGACACGATGACCTCGGCGGCGTCCCCCAGCACCTCGTTGTAAGTTCGCCGCCATTGGCGTGCCTTCTTCCACGCAGAGGGCAGCCGCAAGATGCAGCGCGGATCCTCCTTGGCCTTGCACACGGCATGGTGCCAGGTGGTTTGGAAGTTCAAATCGCCGAGCCAGACGATGCGCGGCACGTGCGCCATCCGTTGCGCCGCCCAGGCGCAGGTGAGGTCTAGGCAGAAAGCGGCTTGTGCTCCGAAGTTGCGCGCTGCGGCCACCGCCGGTTCCAACGGAGCCTCGACTAGTTCGAAGCCGCCGGGCTTGCGCCGGATGAACTGCTCCGCCCGGCAGATAACGATCTGAAAGTCCGTTCCAGCCATCTGCTGCTGGTAGGCCTCCAGTCCCTCGGTGCGCTCGCTGCTGGTATCCAGCAACAACACATTCAGGATCGCATGGCCGGCGGCCTTGAGGGCCGCCGTATAGTGGAAAAAGAGCACCGAACTGGCCCCCCTGCTGGCGTGCGGCACCCCGTGGCAGAAGATGAGCAGGCGACCCTGTTGCACGGGGGAATTAAGGCTGCGGCGGTGGCCCAAGATGGATGAAGGACATCCCCTCGCTGGTGCGCACAAATTCCTCGAAGCGCAGGTGCGGGTTGCGCTGGCAGAATTCCCGCCAGGCCCGGCGCTCGCCCCGCTCCGGATCACCGTAGAAGCAGTTCCAGTCGTCGAAGACGATTACGGTGCCGGTCTGAAGAAAATCCTTCAGGAACTCCAAAATAGGAATTGTGGAAGCGTAGAGATCACAGTCCACATAGGCGACCGCCACCTTGCCTCCCGGCAGAAAACGATTACGCAGGGCCGGAGTGAGCGTTTGGTCGTAGAAGCCCTTGACCGTCGTCAGCTTCTCGTCGGGCATGCCATGACGGGTCACCACGCGGCGGAATTCTTCCTCGGTGGTCTTGAGCTTTCCCTTCTCCCAAATCTTCATTTGGTCAATCGCCTGAATCTCTGGCAAGCCCTCGAACGAATCGAAGCCCACATATGACCAGTCGAACAGGTGATGAAAGCAATCCCATGCCATGCGCATGGTGTTTGCCCCATGGCAGCCAAACTCGAAATAATAACCCCCAATCGGCCGGTTAATTTGGCAAAAGCGGGCAATGCTCATCATGATCTGCCGCTTTTGGCCATAGCCAAACGGCGTGTATTCCTCTTCCAGCCATTGCCGACGGCTTCGCTTGCCTAGACGACTAAACATGGCCGTTATGATGTCGACACGGTGTGAAGCTTAGCAAGGATTTGTGCACTAGGCATGGCAAAGAAACCACCGCTTCCTGATGCGAGTCATGTCAGCGACGTATTTGCTCACCGGAAACGTCCACTGTCGCCGCGGCCCTGAATACGCCGACTGGCAGAAGATCGGCAACGCCTCTCCACCACAGACTGAAGTTAGCATGGTGAACATCGAATGGGCCGCTGTCGCGAGCGGTTCAGTCCCGCGCTCCAAGATCACCAGGCGACCGGCATGGGTGTAAATCATGTTGGTCAATCCCTGGCCCAGCGCGCCGATGACCAATGGTGCGCGGCGAAACGCCCTCACTTGTTCATCCATGGGAAAGCGTCCAAGTTCGATGTGCTCGACTCCGCCGAACAGCTTTTCTGTCGCCATCACCAACTCCTCCTCATTGGCGAGGATTTTGTCCGGTGCGTCCTTGCGGCTAATGAAGAGCGGGGCTCCCGCTGGCACAGAATCTACCGAGGCGGCTCCGGCGGCAGGCTGAACGAAGGCCTCGCGCAACCCCCTAAGCAAGTCTGGTGCGACCAGTTTGAAGGTTCCCGCCATCCACGGCACATACCAGACTTCGTTCAACCGGAGCGTGCCCCGGGTGCCCTCGATCACGCGGCTTTCATCGAAGCCCAGCCGCCGCAGGTAGCGCATCTGCCAGCGGCTGTGACCGGGCGCGCAAAGTATCTTGGCCGCCGGCGCCGCCCGCAACAGGTCACGACAGGCGAGCAGGCGGGGAAGGTGATGGAGAATGAAGTGCCCGTGGCTGTCGTGGCTGAACCCAGTCAGGTGCAGAACCGGATGTGTGACCGTCTTGGACAGCGTGGGAATCGGCCGGCGCACCTTCCGGTCTGGCATGCACCGCACGGTTGGGCACCGGTCAAAGAGCGTCCCGTCCTGAAAGAAGAGGTGGCCTTGGTCACCCACGCACCACATGTCACGCAGCCGGAAGAGCGGTGCATCCGGCCACCGATGGACGCGAGTGGCTTCAGAAGCGTGGTAGAACCAAGCCTCGGCTGAGTTGTTGAGCTGCATCTCCCCGCCTGACTGAATCACGCGCGACTCGATGAGGTGGCCGGCCTGCGGCTCGGCGACACGCTTGAGTTTGAACCCGCCCAAGTGCGCCAAACTGCTGCGCAAGCCATGGAGCTTGTGGACGATCCCCTTCATGCCACCGGCTGGGCGACGCCGTCCGCGCCGAGCAAGTGGACTTGCGGCATGGGAACCAAAAATTTGCCACCCCGCCCCAGGAACTCCCCCTCCCGGAGCGTAAACTCCGCGAGGAAGTGCCATGGAAGCACGAGATAGTAGTCCGGGCGCGCTGCGCGCGACTCTTCTTCCGAGATGATCTTGATCTGTGATCCGATGGTGTAATGGCCCCACTTGCGTGGGTTGCGGTCAGCGATGGCAGCGACCAGATCGGGCGTCACGCCGCAGAATTGGAGCGTGGTGTTTCCCTTGGTGGAAGCTCCGTAACCATGCACGACTTTGCCCTTCGCCTTGGCGTTGCGCAGGAAATCATTCAGGTCGGAGCGTATTCTAAGAATGTTTTCGCGGAAGCGGGCGTAGGGGGCGTCCGTATCCACCGCAAGGTCGAACTCGTGCAACCGCAGGTTTTGGAGGCGGTCCAGAGCTTCGCCGGCGGGACGTCGTCCGGCGTGGCCGACGACAAGGCGGAAACTGCCACCGTTGACGGAGTTCAAATGCGCGTCCAGCAGCTCGAGATGATGGTCGTTCATCAACCGCTCAATGGCCGCGAGCGAGTAATATTCGAGGTGCTCGTGGCAGATGGTGTCGAAGCTGTTCATCGCCAGCATGGTCGGCAGGTAGCTCTGCTCCAGTATCCAGACCCCGTCTGCGTCCAAAATCTTCCGAACGTGCTCCACAAAGGCGTGCGGATCCTCAAGGTCGTAAAACATTGAGATACTAGTAACCACCTTCGCCATACCGGCGGGGCATGCCGAGCGGAAGGCACCTTCCGAGAAGAAATCGTTGACCAGCTCCACGCCACGCTCTCGTGCGAGCAGGGCGACGTCAGAGGGGTCGATGCCGATCTTCCGCAGACCGTTTGTCACATACGAACTCAGGAGCGTTCCATCGTTGCAACCGATGTCCACAACCAGGTCACCGGGAGCGAGCGCAACGGAGGTTTCCGCAAGCTCCGCGATACTGCGCAGGTTGTCGCGCATGGATTGGTTGATGCCCGATTGATAGTAGTAACTATGGTAAAGCACCGTAGGCGGGACGGTATGCCTCATCTGCACCAGCCCGCAGGCGTTCTGATCCTGCGCCGGGTCGCACCTCACAAGGTCCAGTGGGATGCGCCGTTTGATGAACGCTTCGCCATCTGCGCTGGCGAGCACGCCGCCAATAAACTGGTCGCCCAAGCTGACCACCTCAGTGAGGGCACTGGAGCCGCAAATGCGGCAGGTCTTGCGCGTGACGAGGATGGGTTTGAAAGATTTTGCGCCCATGCGGGGGAATTTCAGAGTTGCGAGCAACCAGTAGATGTCACGGGAAAATCACTTCCTTGCGGACTCCACATTGTCCAGAAACCAGCGGTATGTGGTGCCCAGTCCCTGTTCGATAGGAGTGCGGGCTTGCCAGCCCATCGCTGCGAGCTTGCTCACGTCAAGCAGGCGGCGTGGGTTGCCGTCGGGCTGACTGATGTCCCAGCGCAGTTCGCCAGAAAAACCAGTCACCTTGCCGATTATCTCTGCCACTTCGCGGATGCTAATGTCCTGGCCCACGCCCACGTTGACGAAATCGTCGCCGCTATAATGGTCGAGCAGGAAGGCGCAAGCATCCGCAAGGTCGTCCACATAAAGAAATTCCCTGCAAGGCCGGCCGGTGCCCCAGAGCGTGACGAACGGGCTGCCGCTCCGCTTGGCCTCGTGAAACTTGCGCAGTAACGCGGGCAGCACATGCGAGTGCTCCGGGTCGAAGTTGTCGTGCGGACCATAGAGGTTCGCGGGCATGGCCACGATAAAGTCCCGCCCATATTGGCGGCGATACGCCTGACAGAGGCGGATGCCGGCGATTTTGGCAACTGAGTAGGCCTCATTGGTCGGCTCCATCGGCCCGGTCAGCAGCGAGCTCTCCTTGATCGGGATTTCAACCTGTTTGGGATAAATGCAAGTGCTTCCCAAGAAGAGGAGCTTCCTCGTCGCGTGGCGGTGCGCCGCCTCGATTACGTGGTTCTGAATCTTGAGATTCTCGAGCAGGAACTCGACGGGGTGCTTGTAGCTGTCCTTGATACCGCCCACACGCGCGGCGGCGAGGATCACGTAGTCGGGCTTCTCAGCACCGAAGAAACTGTCCACGGCGTGCGGGTCGGCAAGGTCCACCTCGGCGCGCGTGCGGGTGATGATCTCCCACTCGGGCCTCGCCGCGTAATGGCGCATCAAGGCGCTGCCCACCAGCCCACGATGTCCCGCGATGAAGAGACGCTTTCGGTTCATGTGCGTGAAAGTCTAGGGACGGTTCAACCCGGAATCAAGGTGTGCTCGCCGCCGGGAGCGAAGCTTGGGCAAACGATCTGTTTGAACCGATCCCCTGCTTGCGTGCCATTTCGGCGAAAGCCCCGCCTCGGTGGAGGAGTTCCTCGTAGTTGCCACTCTCCACAACCAGGCCATTTGCCATCACTAGGATTTTGTCCATGTTCGCCAATGTGGCCAGACGGTGGGCGACGCAAACCACAGTGCGGTTGTGCTCGAGCCGATCGATTGCCGCCTCCACCTCTGCCTCAGACGCGGAGTCGAGCGACGCTGTCGCTTCGTCGAGGAGCAAGATAGGTGCGTCGCGGACAAATGCGCGCGCAATGGCCAGACGCTGTCGCTGGCCGCCGGATAAGGTGACTCCGCGCTCGCCGATGCGGGTCTCGTAACCCTGTGGCAGTTGCAGGATGAATTCGTGCGCATTCGCCCCTTTTGCCGCCGCCTCGATTTCTTCGCGCGTCGCCCCGTCTTTTCCGCAGGCGATATTCTCCGCCACAGTCATATCGAAGAGCACAATTTCCTGGCTGACCAGCGCCATCTGCCTTTGCAGATCACGCAAAGCCACCGCGCGAAGGTCATGTCCGTCAATCAGGATGCTGCCTTCCGTGACGTCGTAAAAGCGGAACAACAAGTTGATCAAAGTGCTCTTGCCGCCTCCACTTTCGCCCGCGATGCCCAGTCGGCAACCGCGCGGGATAGTGAGCTGGATGTCCTGCAACACCGGTTTGCCGCCATACGAGAATCCCACGCCGCGCAATTCTATGCCCTGCGTGAATCCTTTCAGCCGTTCCGGTTGCGCCACATCGCGCACACTAGGCTGCTCGGTGAACAGCGTGAGCAGGCGCTGCACACCCGCGCTTGTTTGCTGAAAAAGCACATGGAGCGCCGCGAGTTTCTTGATGGGGTTGAAAATGAGCACCAAGCCGATCAGGAAGCCAGCGAGGTCATCCACCCGTGCACCGGACTGAAAGATGAACACCACCAGCCCGCCGAGGCCGAGCATGGCCACCGTCTCAATGGCCGGGTTCACCAACTCGCGCGCCTGGAGGTTTTTCATCGCGGCCCGGATGATGTCGCGGGAGATTTCCCGGAAGCGCGCCACCTGCCGGGCTTCCAAACCGAACGCCTTCACCACGCGAATGCCGGAGAGTGCCTCGATGAGCAAACTCGACTGCGTGACCGTGGCCTGCACGCCGGCCAGTCCGGCTTTCCGCGCCTTCCGGCCCAGCACGATTAGCGGCACCATGCACACCGGGAGAAACAGGAAAACGAAGAGGCTCAAGCGCCAGTCCAACACAATCAGCATCACGAACGTGCCAACAATCGTGACCGGTTCCTTGATCAGCATGGACAGGCCGGTGTCCAGGCTGCGGTGCAGCATGGAGGTGTCACTGTTCACCCGCGCCAGCAAGTCGCCCATCTTGGCACGGTTGAAGTAGTCAAGCGACAGGCTGTTGAGCTTGAGCAGCACGTCCGCCCGCAGGTCGTTGACCACGCGCTCGCTCACCCAGCCCATGCAATAGCTGCTCAGGAACCCGATGTAGCCGCGCGCCGCCACCAACAGCGGCAGCAGCAGAACGCCACCGAGAGTCTGCCGCCAGTCCACCGCCCGGCCCGTGCGCGGCAGCCAAGGGTCCACCAATTGATCCGCGCTGCGCTCCAGATCCACCTTGAGTTTTTCGAGCCGCTCGCTGAAGGAGCCGGCAACGATCGGCTTGCTGTCCTTGCGCGCGCTCTGGCCCAGTAACGCGCCCATCTGCTGCGCATCCATGCGGCTCACGATGGTTTTGCCTGCCCACACAAAGCCGAGGTTGGAAATGCCAAACGCGACGCCCAGCAGGATACCGGCGGCGAAGCGGACCCAATACCGGCGCAGATACGGCCAGCCGAATTTTAAGATGGACGCCAAATACTGCATGAACGATGCCCGCCATTAGCTCGGCGGCTTGCTGGAGCGTCAACCCTTTTGACAGCTTTCTTCCGCGACGGTCAGTTCTTGGAGCAACTGGCTGGTCGCCATCCAGACGTCGTCCAGCGCAACCCGTTCAGTAAGCGTGCCACCCAGCCGCTCCTGTTCTTCCAATTCCAAGGCGCGCATTTCCGCCAGTATCGCACCGGGTGGCCCCACCAACCTGTGCAGCACTCGCCAAGGATGCCAGATAGCGGGTTTCGATGGGCCGAATATGGCTACCGTCGGACACTGACAGGCGGCTGCAAGGTGCATGGCCGCCGTATCCACGCCGACGAACAACCGCGCGCGATGCAGCAGACCAGCAAGTTTTCGCCAGTTCGCACGGCCGGCGGTGCTGATCGTGCCCGCGCCGATGGCCGTTTCCAATTGCTGTGCCAAGGCGACTTCATCTAGGTCGGGCCCCGCGCTGATCACAATCTGAAAGCCGAGCGCGGTCAGCCGCCGCCCCAGTTCCGTCCAGTGCGCAACCGGCCAACGCTTCCGCAACCACCGCGTGCCTGGATGGAAGACAACGAAGGGCGGGCGCACGGTGGCTCCGGTCCAGTCCTCCGTCCGCTCCCGCGCGAAGCACAGCGGTGGAACCTCGTCACCCAAGGGCAAAAGCTGGGAGGTGACTAAAAAATCCTTTCGCGCGCGATGGCACTGCTTGCGCTCGGCCACCGGCATTTCCAGCAACGCGAACCGCCGCCGCCACCAACGGCTCAGAGGCCGCAAGCTCCCATCGGTGGCCAGTTTCTTCGCTCCGCTCAACCACGCGAGCCAGCGGCCCCGGCTGCTGTCGCCCAGTTCAAACGCGCAGTCGAACGGCTGCTGACGAAGCGTCGCGGCCAGTCGGACTTCGGAGCAAAGGGAACTCAGGCCGCGGTTCCATTTCTCCGCCGGCGCGGCGGTCAGCAGCCGATCAATCGCGGGACAGCCGGCCAGAATGCCCTCGCAACCCTGGCGCACCACCACCCAAATCTCGGCGTCGGGAAACTGCCGCCGCGCCGCCGTCAGCGTCGGTGTCATGATCAACGCGTCGCCAATGTGCCGGAGCTTGATGAACAGGAGTCGCACGGGAGTAAATTTGAGCGCGCCGCTTTCTACCGTTCGCACCGGGGCGAAGACGAACACAAAGTTGGCCGGATGGATTCCGCTTGCCCGCGCTTTTGCCGCATCCGCACACTGCGCTGGATGGCTGTCCGCTCAACCGCCCACACCCGCGCCGCCGAAATGGCCCCTGAGGAACTGGCCAGCCTCACGGAGTTGTTGCGGCACCGCCAGTTCCCGGGTCGGCATCTGGAAATCGGCACGGCGGCCGGCGGCACCTTGTGCGAGATGCTGCGTTGCTTCCCGGCGGGCCGAACGCCGCCCTTCGTCGTGGTGGACACGATGCGCTATTTCCCCGACCAGCTAGAAATCGTGCGGGGCAATCTGCGTGACCACTGCTTAGACCCGGCGGCGGTGGACTTCCGCATAGCCACCAGTGACACCGCGTTTCAACAGGCCGAGGCGGCGAGAGAGAGCTACGACTTCATGCTGATTGATGGTGCACACAAGATCCGCTACGTCATGCAAGACTTGCGGTGGACACGGCTGCTCGCCGTGGGCGGCCGCGTTTGTTTCCACGACTACGCGCCGCGGTGCCCCGGCGTTGTGCGCGCGGTGGATCACTTCCTCGCCGGCCGCATGAACTATCGCCGCGAAACACTCGCCGGCAGTCTGCTCGTCCTGGAAAAAACTGCCGCCTCCGCAACGCCAGAGGTTGGCTGGACCGACCTGCTCTGGGCCAACCTCTGGTCGCCGTGGCTGCAATTGCAAGCGAGTCTGAGCAAACGACTGAAATAACTTCCAGTCGTCGCATCCCACGGGTCGCGGCCAATTTCGTTGTCTTGCCTGCGCGCGCTTTCCAAGATGCAGACGCTTTGAGCAGCACCAGCAAACCATCGCGCCCGTGGCGCATCGTCCACTCGGAAGCCTCACCCGGCTGGGGCGGGCAAGAGCGGCGCGTCATGGCGGAGCTGCTCGGGTTCCGAGGGCGCGGACACACCGTGGGCTTGGTGGCACCAGCACCCGCGACCATTTTCGCCGAGGCCGTGAAGAGTGACCTGCCGCACGCGACGCTCTCGGAGAACCGGTGGGCCTTTCCCTTCGCGGTCACCAACACCGCGCGATGGCTACGGGAATTCCACGCGGATGTAGTAAACACGCACAGCTCGCGCGATGGCTGGATAGTCGGGCTGGCAGCGCGGCTCGCACGAGTGCCTCTGGTCATCCGTTCGCGCCATTTCGATGTGCCGGTGGCGAACCCGTGGTTGAGTCGGCACCTGTATGCGACGCTCGCCGACCACCTCATCACCACCAGCCCCAAGGTCGCGGCGGACTTCCGCGAGCTGTTCCGGCTTTCCGATGATCGTGTGACCGCCATCCCGACCGGCGTGGACGTGGTGAAGTTTTCACCGGAAGGGCCAAAAGCATCGTTTGAATTCCCGCCGGAAGCCACCGGGCCGCTCATCGGCATCATCGGCGTGATCCGCCAGGCCAAGGGACATCCGGCGCTGTTTCGAGCAATGCGTCAACTGGCCAACGGCGGTTTCCCGATGCGATGTGTGGTGGTCGGTGACCGGCCCAATCGTGCGCTCTTGGAAAAATATGTCGGCGATTTGGGGCTGCTTGACAGCGTGCTCTTCGCCGGCCAGCGCGATGATGTGCCGGCCATCCTGCGCGCGCTCGATGTCCTGGCGATTCCCTCCCTGCACGAGGCGATTCCCCAGGTGGGCTTGCAGGCGCTGGCCACAAAGACGCCGGTGGTCGCCAGCAATGTCGGCGGCATTCCCGCCATCATCCGGCCCGGCGAAACAGGTCGCCTGTGCGCTCCGGGAGATGCCGCCAGCCTGGCGTCCGCGCTGCGCGAGGCACTGTCCGACAAAGCCGCCACGCAAGCCATGTGCGAACGCGGACGCGCCCTCGTGGAGCGAGAGCACACTGTCGAAGTGATGCTGGACCGGCTGGAGAAGATTTACCGGCGGTATCTGCCGGCCTGACGGGATTCCGTTCGCTAGCTCGCGAAAATCTTCGTCATCCGGTCGGACAAATCCTTCAAGCCCTCCGGTGTGCCGCCGCCGCCCTGCTCGGCGATGCCCCAGCCGGAGTAACCGATCTTGTCCAGCGCGGCCATGATGGCGGGCCAGTTGTTGTCGCCTTCGAGGAACTTTGCGCCGAAGCCCGCGCCGGGGCTGGTCGCGGTCATTTTGCGCGTGTCGAATTCCTTGATGTGAAGCTTGAGGATGCGCTTGCCAATGACGAGAATCCACTCTTGCGCCGGGCTGTAGCGGCCCACGTTGCCGATGTCGAAGTGCCAGCCGACCCACTCGCTGTTGATGGCGTCGAGGAGGTCCACCGCCTGCTGCGGCTTGGTGACGAAGTTGTTCCAGACGTTCTCGATGGCGATCTTCACGCCGAGGTCTTTGGCGACGGGCACAGCTTTCTGGATCTCGGCGACGCACCGCTTGAAGCAGTCGTCGTAAGTCACCTTGTCGTTCACCACGCCGGGGACGAGCAGAACGGAGGTAGCCCCGTAAGCTTTGGCGTCCTGCAGGGAGAGCACGAGGCCGTCGTAGCCAATTTTGCGCGTGGGTTCATCGGCGGCGGAGAGCGGCTTGGCCCAGTGCGTGTGGCAGCAGACGCTGGCGGCTTTTAGGCCGGTTTCTTTGAGCGCGGCGACGACATCTTCCCGGTTCATCGCCCCCATCGGCTCGACGCCGAGAAAGCCAGCAGCCTGCGCGGCCTTCATCTTCTCAATCACGGTGCCCTTCACGCCGATAGTGCTCCACATGATGGCTTTTTGGATTTCACGCGGCTTGGCGGCCGCAGTGGCTCCGACGGCGAGGCCGACGGTGGCAGCCGAGAGGGTTTGGACGAAATGACGACGGGACAGTGGTTGGCTCATAGAAGTGGTTGCTGTGCTGGACACCAGAGTTGGAAACCTCTGGATGCGGCGCAATTCAATTGTGCATGACGGCTCCGTTGCGTGCAGACGCGGGAACCACTAGCCTTGCGCCCGCTTGAACACCGCCCCCCCGACCGCCACCACCACCCATGCGCCTTGGTATCGCATGCTGTATGTGCAAGTGCTGATGGCGGTGGCGTTGGGCATCGCGGTGGGCTGGGTGCGCCCGGAATTCGGCGTCTCGCTCAAACCGCTGGGCGACGGCTTCATCAGCCTCGTGAAGATGATGATCGCGCCCATCATCTTCTGCACGGTCGTCCACGGCATCGCGTCCATGAGCGACCTGAAGCAACTGGGCCGCGTGGGCGTGAAGACCCTGCTCTACTTCGAGGTGGTTTCCACCCTCGCGCTGGTCATCGGCCTGGTGGTGGTGAACTGGCTTCAGCCGGGCGCGGGCTTCAACATTGACTCCGCGACCCTCGATCCCGAGGTGGCCAGGAATCTCGCCAAGAAAGCCGAGGCGCAGACGATGACGGCCTTCCTGCTCAACATCATCCCCGCGACGCTCTTCTCGGCCTTCGTCACCGGCGACCTCCTGCAAGTGCTCCTCGTCTCGACCTTCACTGGCTTCGCCATCACTGCGCTGGCCGAGCCGCAGCGGCACGCCGTGCTGAACGTCCTCGACCGCGGTTCGGAAATCTTTTTCGGCATCATGCGGCTGGTGGTGAAGTTCGCCCCGGTGGGCGCGTGCGGCGCGATGGCTTTCACCGTCGGCAAATACGGGCCAGAGGCGCTGGGCAAGCTGTTCCAGTTGATGGCGAGCTTTTACGCCACGGCGGCCGTGTTCGTCTTTGTCGTGCTGGGCGGCATCGCGGCGGCGTGCGGGTTTTCGATTCTGCGCTTTCTCGCCTTCATCAAGGAGGAGCTGCTCCTGACGCTGGGCACCAGCTCATCAGAAACCGCCCTGCCGGGGATGATCCAAAAGCTGCGGCGGCTGGGCTGCGGCAAATCCACCGTCGGTCTCGTCATCCCCACGGGCTACAGCTTCAACCTCGATGGCACGAACATCTACATGACCATGGCCGCCGTCTTCCTCGCTCAGGCCACGAACACGCCGCTCGACCTCCGCGAGCAAATCACGCTGCTGCTCGTTGCGATGGTGTCATCGAAGGGCTCCAGCGGCGTGACCGGCGCGGGCTTTGTGACGCTGGCGGCCACGCTCGCGGTGCTGCCCAAGGTGCCCATCGCATCGCTGGCGCTGCTGGTGGGCATCGACCGCTTCATGAGCGAATGCCGCGCCATCACCAACCTGATCGGCAACGGCGTGGCGACCGTTGTCATCAGCCGCTGGGAAGGCGAAGTAACGCCGGAGACGCTCCAGAAGAACTTGGCGGCGGGCGGAATCGAGCCAGGGCAGCCAGCGGACACGAAGTAGCGAAATCCCCGCTTACTTCTTCTGCTCCGCAAGCTGCTTTTCCAGTTCCTTCACGCGGCGGAGCAGTTCCGGCAACTGGTGCAGGGCGAGCCACTGGCGCTTGGTCGTGCGATCCGGCTGCGCAGGGGAGCCAAGCCACTTCTCGCCGTCGGGGATGTCGTGCATCACGCCGGATTGTCCGGCAACGGTGACTTGATTGCCAAGCTTGAGGTGCCCCGCGATTCCCACCTGCCCGCCGAGCACGACGTAATTGCCGAGCTTGGAGCTGCCCGCGACGCCCGCCTGCGACACGATGATGCAGTGCTCGCCCAACTGCACGTTGTGGGCAATCTGAACGAGATTGTCGATCTTGGTGCCATTGCCAATGACCGTCGGACCGATCGCCCCGCGGTCCACGGTGGTGTTGGCCCCCAATTCCACATCGTCACCGATGACCACATAACCGACCTGCAAAACCTTTTGATGGGCTCCGGCGTCGAAGACGTAGCCAAAGCCATCCGAACCAATGACGCAGCCGGCGTGGAGCCGCACGCGTTTGCCGACCTGCGTGCGCGCATAGAGCACGACGTTGGGGAACAGCTTGGAATCCTCACCCACCACACACTTGTCGCCCAGATGATTGCCGCCCAGCAAGACGGCGCGCGCCTCGACGCGGCAATGCTCGCCGAGGACGCAGTGCGGCCCGATGTAGGCCGTGTCATCCACGAACGCGGTCTTGGGAATCACCGCCGTCGGATGGCGCTGCCCCTCCAGCACCGGTTCGGCGAAGAAGAGCGGCAGCACCTTGGCGAAGGCGACGCGGGCGTTCTTCACGCGGATGAGGGTCTTCGTGTCGGACCGGCGATCCCCGGCAATGAGAATGGCGGTGGCCGCACTCGCCTCGGCGGCAGCAAAATAAGCATCCGTCTCGGCAAAAGTAAGATCACCGCGCTTCGCTGATTCGGCAGGCGCAAAGCCGGTGATGCGGGCGGTCGGGTCCCCAAGGATCTCCCCGCGAACGTGTTTGGCGATCTCAGCGATGGTGTGAGGCATTGGGAAAGTGATTAGTAACTAGTTGGCGCTTCGCGCGGAACAGCCTATCCGGTCACTAATCAGTAATCACGAATTACTCGCCTTCACTTTCCCCGCGCATCCACCACCAGGTTCTTTTCCCCCAGCACGATCACCTGCGGCTCCCAGCCACGCGCCTGGGACGCGTCCACTTCCGTGAAGCTCATGATCGTGACCTTGTCGCCGATCCCACCCAGATGGGCCACCGCGCCATTCAACTCGATGACACCAGACCCGCGCGGTCCTTCGATGATGTAGGTCTCCCAGCGTTCGCCATTGGCGAGGTTGCCGCACAGGATGCGCTCGTAAGCGAACATCCCCGCCTGCTCCATCAGGTCCGCCGCGATGGTGAGGCTGCCCTCGTAGTTGAGTGAGGCGCCCGTGACCGTGGCGCGGTGAATCTTCGATTTCAGGACGTGAACAAGCATGGTTCGGAGTCGGATTGCCAATGCCCGGCGGTGGTTCTTCGCGGGGAATTCGCCGTTTCCAAGTCGCCGTTTGACTTGAAAATCGGGCGCAATATAGAGTCCGCCGTTCGCAACACAATACTCGATTCAAAACTCCATTCCCATGAGCAGAAAAATTCGTTACGGCATGGTCGGCGGCGGGCGCGGCGCGTTCATCGGCGCGGTGCATCGCATCGCGGCGGCGATGGACC
>CAIPBN010000649.1 GCA_903863315.1 uncultured Verrucomicrobiota bacterium
AGAGAGACGGTCACGCTGCCGATGATTGGCAAAGACTACCAAGCCAATGCCATCGGGCACATCCGCGACACCTACGGCTTCGCGAAGGATTTCGACCCGAAGAAGGACATGGAGGAATTTCTGCGGGCGAAGAAGTAGGTGTAGGAGACGACGTGAGAAGTCTCCAACTTCCCGTTTAGGACAAGTGAGACTCCTCACGTCGTCTCCTACGCGGTGGTTGAACCCAAATCAAACTTGCTTTGCCCCCGCTCGTTCCTACCTTCGCCGGGTGCTTCGAACGGAAACCATCCGCAACTGACTGAAACTCAATCGATGACCGCCACGCCTGCTGCTTTCGCTCACCCCGACACGTTTGTCCGCCGCCACATCGGGCCGCGCGCCGATGAAACCGCCGAGATGCTCAAGTCCCTCGGCCACGACTCGCTCGACGCGATGATTGACGCGCTCGTGCCCGCCGACATCCGGCTCGCGACTCCGCTCAACATCCCCGCCGCGCTGTCCGAGTTCGATGCGCTGCGCCAGCTCAAGGCCATCGCCAGCAAGAACCAAGTCTTCAAATCCTACCTCGGCCTCGGCTACCACGACTGCATCACGCCCCCGATCATCCAGCGCAACATCCTCGAAAACCCCGGCTGGTATACCCAATACACGCCTTACCAAGCCGAGATTTCCCAGGGCCGCCTCGAATCGCTCCTCAACTTCCAAACGATGGTCTGCGACCTCACCGGTCTCGACATCGCCAACGCCTCGATGCTCGATGAGGCCACCGCCGCCGCCGAGGCGATGACGCTCTGCCATCGCGCGATGCCGCCGAACGACGAGCGGGCGAAGTTCTTCGTCTCCGAAGCCTGCCACCCGCAGACCATCGCGCTCGTCCGCACGCGCGCCGAGGCGCTCAAGCTCGAAGTCGTCGTGGGCAACCATGAGGCCTTCGCCTTCGACAACACGGTCTTCGGCGCGCTGGTGCAATACCCGACCACGACCGGTTCGGTGCTGGATTACACGGACTTCGCGGCGAAGGCCCACGCGGCGGGTGCGCTCGTCGTCGTGGCGGCGGACATCCTTGCCCTCACGGTGCTGCGGGCGCCGGGCGAGTTCGGTGCGGATGTATGTGTCGGCAGCGCGCAACGCTTCGGCGTGCCGCTGGGTTACGGCGGGCCGCACGCGGCGTTCTTTGCCACGCGCGACGCCTTCAAGCGAAACATGCCGGGCCGCCTCGTTGGCGTCTCGAAAGACGCGCGCGGCAAGGTCGGCCTGCGACTCTCGCTCGGCACCCGCGAGCAACACATCCGTCGCGAGAAGGCCACGTCGAACATCTGCACCGCGCAGGCGCTCCTCGCGAACATCGCGGCGATGTATGCGGTTTATCACGGACCGAAGGGCCTCGCGGCCATCGCGCAACGCGTCCACCGGCACACGCGCGTGCTCGCGGCGGGCGTGGAGAAGCTCGGGCATTCGGTGCTGACCACGGCCTACTTCGACACCCTCGCCATCCAGCTCAAGGGCTACACGAGCAAGGAAATCGTCGCCATCGCCGAGAAGCATGGCGTCAACTTGCGCGTGCTGGACAAGGCCACGCTCGGCGTCGCGCTCGACGAGACGACGGA
>CAIPBN010000650.1 GCA_903863315.1 uncultured Verrucomicrobiota bacterium
CGGTGGAAACGGTAATGATGAAGTCTTCCAACATCGGCTCGGCCAAACTCGGACTGCGGCTTGGCGACCGCGGACTGCACCAGTATTTCTCGAACTTTGGCTTCGGCAAGCGCACCGGCATCTGGCTGCCAGGCGAGTCTGCCGGCATCCTGCACCAGCCGGGCACCAAGCACTGGGACGGCCTGACCGCGTCGCGGCTTTCCTACGGCTACGCCGCCAGCGCCACCCCGCTGCAGATGGCGATGGCGGTCGCGGCCATCGCCAACGGCGGTCGCGTCATGCGCCCGCTGCTGGTGAGCCGCCTGGAGGACGCCGAAGGCCGCGTGCTCCTGCAAAATCATCCCCAGATCGTGCAGCAGATCTTCAAGCCCGACACGGCCCGCCACATCGCGGGAGCCCTCAAGCGTGTCGTGTCCACCGACGGCACGGCGCAGGCCGCCCGCCTCGGCTATTACACGGCCGCGGGCAAGACCGGCACGGCCCGGAAGCTGGACGGCGGCGCTTACAGCCACTCCAAATACTTCTCCTCCTTCATCGGCTTCTTCCCGGCGGACAACCCCGAGCTGCTCATCTACGTCTGCGTGGACGAGCCGGAGAAGGCCAAAGGCTACTACGGCGGGCAGGTCGCCGCGCCCGCCTTCCGCAACATCGCGCTGCGCTCCGCAACTTATCTGAACATCCGCCCTGAAACCGCCGTGGGCGAAGCCGTGACCGGAGTCGCGCAAGGCGCGCTGGCCACGAACCGCACGAACTGATCATGAACGCCGCCGAACCCTCAACCGCGACCACGACGCTCGCCAGCAGGAGTGCGGCACTCCTAGCCACAGCAACCGCTCCCGCCGGACTACGCGAGTGCGTCGCTCCGGCCCGCGCGGCGAGAACTCCACTCCGCCGTCCGCCCTCCCGCTCGCTGGTGCTCGCGCAGAGCTGGATTCCGTTCTCTGTCACCCAGCGCGGACAGCCCGGCATGAGGCAGAGCACCCTCCGCGCTGCCGAGGCCTTCACCCTTCTCTCGAGCCAGCTCGCCACCCGTCGCGGCGGGGAAACGTCATCAACCCCTTGATACGATGCTCTTGAAACAACTTCTCGATGGCCTGCCGATGCTGCGTTCGGAAGGTCCGCTCGAGCGACCGGTGGCGGGAGTAACCGCTGACTCCCGCCGCCTTTCGCCGGGCATGGTCTTCGTCGCCGTGCCGGGCGAGAACCACGACGGCCACGACTTCATCAGCACGGCCATTGATCGCGGGGCCGCCGCCGTCATCTGCGAGCGCAACGGCTTTTCCTCCGGCCGCGCGACGAAGGTGAAAGTCAACGACGCCCGCGTGGCCCTGGCGCTCGCGGCCGCGAACTTTTACGACCACCCCAGCCGCAAGCTCAAGGTCATCGGCGTCACCGGCACGAACGGCAAGACCACCGTAAGCTTCATGGTGAAGCACATGCTCGAGGCGGCCGGCATCCATGCCGGCCTGCTGGGCACCATCCGCTACGAGATTGGCGACCGCGTGCTGCCCGCGCAGCGCACCACGCCGGAGTCGTGCGACATCCAGCAGTTCATGGCGCAGATGATTCGCTCCGGCTGCGAGGCGTGCGTGATGGAGGTCAGCTCGCACGCGCTCGCGCAGAAGCGCGTGCATGGCGTGGATTTCGACCTCGGCATCTTCACGAACCTGACGCAGGACCACCTCGACTTCCACGGCGACATGGAGAATTACTACGAGGCGAAGAAACAGCTCTTCACCTCGGTGCAGGAGGGAACCAAGCCCGGGGCGGCCATCCTCAACATCGACGATTCCTTCGGCTCCCGCCTCGCGCGCGAAACGAGTGCTGAAGTGCAGTTCACGTATGGCCTGGACGAATCCGCCAAGCTGCGTGCAACGGACTTCAAACTCGGCCACGACGAGACGAGCTTCACCGCCGAGACGCCTGCGGGCCGCTTCGCCGTGACCATGCCGCTCATCGGCCGGCACAACATTTACAACGCCCTGGCCGCCATCGGCGCGGGCCTCGCGCTGCGCGTGCCCATCGCAAAGATCCAAACCGCACTCCGCACCATGCCCTCCGTGCCGGGCCGTTTGGAGCGCGTCGCCTGCGGCCAGCCGTTCAGTGTGTTTGTGGACTACGCGCACACCGAGGACGCGCTCCAGCACGTCCTCCGCACCGTGCGCGAAATCACGCCCGGGCGCGTGCTGCTCGCCTTCGGCTGCGGCGGCGCGCGCGACACAGACAAGCGCGCGAAGATGGGCAAGGTCGCCGCGCTGCTCGCGGACCACACCATCATCACCAGCGATAACCCGCGCCGCGAATCGCCTGCCGCGATCGCCGCGCAGATTGAGGCCGGCTTCCGAGCCATCCGCCCGGATCAGTTCACCGTGGAGCTCGACCGCGCGCAGGCCATCCGGCAACTGCTCGGGCAGGCGCGGCTAGGCGACACCGTCCTTATCGCGGGCAAAGGGCATGAGGCCTATCAGGAATTCGATGACACCGTCGTCCCGTTCGACGACCGGAGCCATGCGCAGGAAGCGCTCGAAGAACTTGGCTGGACGGAAACCCCACTGGCGAAAGCCGCCTGAACATGGCCCGCAACGCAAAAGAAGAAATGGCTTGGAAGCCGCGCCGCCTGCGCAAGCTGGACGTGCTGGCGCGGGTGGCGCATTTGCAACGCAACCTGCCGACGATGGTGCAGGAGGTCTTTGCGGCCAGCGAGGCGCGCACCAGCACCGAGCCGGATCCACTCACCGCTGAAACCAGGCCCAGCCCCGGCAGCCATCAGTCCCAATACGCCGCGCTGCTCTGGGAGCCGCGCTGGGAGGGGCGAAAGACTTAAATGGGAACCCGGCCTCACCTTCTGGGCTTGCTGGCGGGCTTGTTCCTCGCCGCTGGACTCGTGTTCGCATCACTGATCGTGGCGCGCACTTGGCAGCGGGTGGCCGAGTCGCAGGCCATCTCCGTCACCGGATCCGCGCGGCGGCTCGTGAGGTCGGACTTGATTGTGTGGAGCGGAACGTTTGCCACGGAAGCCAAGACGCTGCTGGCCGCCCAGCAAACTTTGAAGGCGGACCTGGCCAAGGTCGAGGCGTTCCTGAAATCACAGGCCGTAACCAACTACCAGATTGGACCGATTGGCATCCAAGAGCTGCGCCAGCGGACCAACGAGGAGGGCGTCCGGATCGCCGGTTACAGCCTGAACCAGCATGTGACCGTGACTTCGGGCGAGGTCGAGCGCATCGCGGCGCTGGACCAGCAAACCTCCAGGCTGGTCGAGCAGGGGGTGCAGTTCACCACCAGCGCGCCTCGCTACATCTACACGAAAGCGGGCGAGGCCAAGATCGAGATGCTGGCCGAGGCCACGAAGGACGCGCGGGCCAGAGCCGAGCAGATTGCCTCCCAGGGCGGGCGCACGGTGAAGGAACTGCGCGCGGCGCGGATGGGTGTCTTCCAGATCACGCCGCTCTACTCGACCCGGGGACATTCCAACTGGGAGGGCGAGAACGACATGAGTTCCCTGGAAAAGAACATCATGGCGGTGGTGAACGCGACTTTCTCGATGAACTGAGCCACCCACCCACCAACCCCATGGAACCCACCACCCCCACCCAACCAACCCCGCGCCCGCTCCGCAATGTGGACTTGTGTCGGCAGATCAACGCGCTGCGCAGCCC
>CAIPBN010000651.1 GCA_903863315.1 uncultured Verrucomicrobiota bacterium
CCGTAAATCTCCGGGTCGCGCTCGCCGGAGTCGCCGACGAGGATGAATCGTCGCTTGGGGAACTGCCGCAACATCGGCTCAATGACGCCGGGCTTGTAGTTCTCCGGTGAGTCAAACAGCGCGAGGAAGGAGCTGTCCTTCACGCGGAACTGCTTCATGTGCCACGAGCCGGCGGGGAAGCCGCTCGCGGCGGTGAACTCGGTGATTGGCTCGTAGAGCTGCCAAGGACTCGCGCTGACGTAGTGGAAGCTCGCACCATCCGCCGACCACGCGCGATACACCGCCGCCATGCCGGGCACCGCTTGGAACGGTTCGTAAAAAGTCTTCCGCAGCAGCGCCTGTCGGTCGCGGACGTGGCTGACCTTGATGGTGTCGTCCACGTCCGAGATGACGGAGATGCCCGTGTCGCCGAGCAAGTGCGCCGTGCCGCGAAACTCCCGCGTGTCGCCCGCGCGCAAGTCGGCGGTGAAGGTGACTGGCTTGGCATCTGCGTTCGCGAGCCGCAACTCGCCGCGCACGTGACCGTCTGCCGCCGATTCGCCGACTGGAAACACCCGCCCGCCGAGGCGCACGGAGATTTGCTTGCCGCGCTCGTTGTCCACGAGGAAAGCCTTGGCGCGCGACTCGAACAGCTTGCGCTCCGCCGCGTCCTTCGGTTCCGCGACCAGCCCGAGCGTTTTTCGCAACGCCGCCGCCGTGAGCACGCGCCGCTCCGGCTCGAAGACCAGCCCATGCACCGGCACTCGCCACTCGCCCGCTGCCGCCTCGCGCCACCCGAACGTCGGGTAGAACAGCACGCGCTCATCAGACCGCAAACCGGCTGCGCGAGAAGACGGGACGGCCACAAGGACGCACAGAAGGCACAAGAGGCGAAACTCAAGACCGACCGACAGCCCGCGACGAGTCCCCTCTCCCCCGATGGGGGTGAGGGAGAAGAAGCGCGTGCCTATGCCCGGTCCGGCGACGGACGCGCCCGACGGCGGCTGCAAGCCGCCGGCACAGGTTTCTGTTGCGTCTTCTGCGCCTCTTTGTAGCAAACCAGTTGGCCCTTCGCGGCTCATTTCAGCTTCGGCAGCGTCTGCGAGACGACGTGCCACTTGGGGCGCTTCCATGTTTCGCGGAAGGCTGCGAGCGTTCCCTCGGCGGCCTTGCGGGCGCGCTCGTCGCCGTCGAGGAAGAGCACGAAATCAAACTGCTGCGCGGGCGTGCCGAAGGTCGCGTCGAAGTGCCGCACGATTTCGTTCGCCGGAAGTGTCTTGCGCCCGAGCACCTCCACCAGCGGCAGCTTCAACCCAGTGAAGGCACTGGCCGGCTCGTAGGCCTTGTAGACCAGCTCGGTGCAGACCAGTTCGGCGTCGGTGGCGAAGTCGAAGTTGAAATCGTAAGGCCGGCCCGCGTAGTGGAAGGCGCGCACGAGCGCCGTCGCCTTCTCGACGAGCGACAGCCGGGGTCGCAGCACGACGAGCGCGTCCGCCTCCACCGCGTGTTCCAGTGAGGTGAAGGACACCCCCTCGCTCTGCGCCTCCAGCACGCGGACGGGGTGGCCGTGGTAAGGCTGCTGGCACGTCGCGTGCGCGGCGGGGTAACGCGCTTTCAGGAGGGCGTCGAAGTCGTCGGCCTCCACCGCCACGCGCAGCCAGGCGCGAAACTCCGGCGTGTTGAAGAAGGTGCGGCGTTCCTCCGGCGTGCCGAGATAGACGGCGGCGTGCGGCCAGAAGCCGGGCAGGCCGATGTTCGAGAGATACCAGTTGCGGCGGGTGATGAGCACGTCGCCGGGCTGGAGGCGCGGGCGCAATTCGCGGGCCTGCGCCTCGGTGATGAGCGAGGCGTCCTTGCGGCGGACCTTCGTGTCGCCCATCCACTCGGCGATGCCGGATTGCACGGGGAGCCAGAGCGAGCCGCCGGTGCGCTTGAGGACTTCGATGGCGTTTTTGGCCGTGAGCAACTCGGTCTTGCCGATGGCACCGCGAAAAATCTCCGCCTCATCCTCGCGCACGATGGCGCGGAGCGCGGGCGAAACGTCGCTGCCTACAGTGCGAAGATACGCGGCCAGCGCGCCGAAGTGCGCGGCGTGGACGGCGTTGAGATGGCGGAGCTTGAGCTGCGCGTAGGTTCCTTTCGGCAGGCCCAGCTCGGGCACCGGCTCGTTGAGGAAGACGTCCATGCCGGGGTCGTTGTCCGCGCGCGCAATGAACGCCAGCGCCCAGCGGTGCTGCGCGAAGTGCGCGGCGCACCGCACGAGGAAGGACTCGTCCTGCACGGGCCGGCGCAGCAGGAGGAAGTCGCGGTGGAAGTCCGCCGTTGCTTCGAGCGCGACGGTGTAATCGAGGAAGGATTTCCAAGTATCCCAGACCGCTTCCTTCTGCTCGCGAGGCAGCACGCGGGCCTCGGCGAGGCACTTTTCCGGGAAGAGTTCGGGGCGCTGGCGGGCGAAGTCCACCGTGCGCTTCAGCCCGCCGCGATGGCGCAGCACAGCGGCTTGGTCGCCGGTGATGCGGGCGGGTTGGTCAGCGGCGGGGAGCTTGGCGATGGAAGTGGGTGGAGCAGCGCTGCAAAGCGGGAGGGCCACAAAAAGACACAAGAAGGCGCAGCAAAGTAGGTCAGCGCATCTTGCCTGACCTCCATTTGAAATGAACCGCCCAAGCGGGGGCTTGAAGTCAGAAGGACAGGCGGGACGCACTGTCCTACTTTGCTGGCGCGTCAAGCCCCCCGCTCGAAAGGCTAAAGGGTCTTTCATTTCGCAGCCTCCCAACGGTTGACGACTTCGCGGCAAACGGCGGCTGCCGCGCCGGGCTTGCCGAGTTCCTTCGCCGCCCGCGCCATCGCGGCGAGCTTCTTTGAGCCGAGCAACTGGCCGAGGCGATATGGCAGGTCCTCGACGCGGTTGGCTTTTTCCGCCGCGCCATGCTGCAGGAGGAAATCGCTGTTTGCCGCCTCCTGGCCGGGGATGGGGTTGAGGATGAAGAGCGGCCGGCCTAGCGCGAGCGCCTCGGAGGTGGTAAGGCCGCCGGGCTTGGTGATGAGCAGGTCCGCGATGGTCATCAGCTCGTGCATATTGCGGACGAAGCCGAGGACGTGCGTCGGGCGCTTGCGGTCCTGCGCGGCGAGTTCGCGGCGCAGCTCCTCGTTGCGACCCGCGACCACGAGCGTTTGGAGCGGCGTCGGAATCTTGTCGAGCTCCCCGAGGATTTCCGCGACTGGGCCCATGCCGAAACCGCCGCTCAGGACGAGCAGGGTAGGGAGGTCATCGCGGAGGCCGTAGGCCTTGCACACGGCGGTGGCGTCCACGGACTGCGAGAACTTCGCGGCGACGGGGATGCCGGTGACGACGACCTCCTCGGCTTTCACCCCGCGCGCTACGATGCGGGCCTTTGTCTCTTCGGCGGCGACGCAGTAGAGGTTCACCGACGGCTCCATCCACAGCGCGTGCGCCTCGAAGTCCGTGACAACGCACGCGGTAAACGGCCGGAAGACCGGGTCTTTGGCGAGCATCGCGCCGGTGATTTCCAGCGGGAGGAAGTGCGTGCAGAGCATCACGTCGGGGCGGAAGGCCTTCACGTGCTTGATGAACTTCGAGTTCGCGCGGCTGGCGAAGGTGCGGCGGACGCGCGTGAGCTTGCGCATGAGCGCGGGGCTGTCGGTCTTCTTGAAGAGGTGCGCGTAAAGCTCCGGCGCGTGGTCAATCACCTTCACGTAGCCCTCGGAGTAGAGCTTGCGCGAGAGCTTGGAGACGAAGTCCAGCACGTCCACGCGCTCTACGGTGTCGGCGGGCCGGGCGGCGCGCCAGGCCTCCTCCAGCGCGGCAGCGGCCTGCAAGTGCCCGGCTCCGGCAGTGACGGTGGCGATGAGGATGCGCATGGGAAGTGGTAACGGATTGGTAGCAAAGCGCAGCCGGGGCTGCACGGATATTTCAATTCGCGGACTGTTCGCACTTGCTCGGACGAAGCCAGGCGCAACTCTCTTACGATCCTTGAAAACGAGGGGCTGTTCCTGCCACGCTCCCGGCCATGAAAGTCAAAAAACTCCTCCACACCCGGTATCGCGTGAACGACATCGAACGCACGGTGAAGTTTTATCGGGACATCCTCGGTCTGGAAGAGGTGCGCCGGCACAAGTCCCCGCGCGGCTCGGAACTGGTGTTCCTGAAAGCGCCGGAGAGCGAGGAGACGGTGGAGGTCTGCTACTTCCCATCAAGCGGCCCGGTGCAAGTGCAGCCGGACCTGACACATCTGGCCTTCTCGGTGGACAGCTTGGAGGAGTTTGGCAAGCACCTGGCCGCCCATGGCCTGAAGTATTCCGACGGGCCGACGATGAAGGACAACGGCGGCGGGTTTGCCTTCGTAGATGCCCCGGAGGGCTACGAGATTGAGCTCATTCAGTCAGCCCCCCAAGCCGGGGCTGCTGGATACTGAGCCGGGCGGACGGCCAGATTGGGCGTGTCACCACGCCCCCCTTCCCGCTAGGCTCTTGGGAATCAAATGAACCGACCGACACAGATCTCGTATGGCGTGATGCTGGCCATGCTGCTGGCCGTGGCGTTCATGGGCCTGGCCACGCCGTTGTTGACGGTGCTGTTCGCCCTTTTCGCGCTCAATGTTTTCAGCTTCAAGCGGCATAGCAAATCCTTCGCCATCGCGCTGTTCCTGGTCACCGTCGGGGCCATCTGCCTCACCGCCACGTTCTTCGCCCTGGAGACGGTGTCCGCCGCCCCCAAGCTGGCCGACCGGTTGGTGCCCAAGGTGCTCGAATACGCCCGCATGCACGAAGTTGAGCTGCCGTTCACGGACGTGGAGAGCCTGATGCAGTTGGTCCGGGATGAAGTGCTGGAACGCTTCGGTCTGCTGGGCAGCGCCGGCACCAACCTGCTGCGGCAGGCGGCCTTTGTCGTCATCGGCATCGTTGTGGCCATCAGCCTGTTTGAAAACGCGACCATCGTCATCGACCGCGAGAAGCACACGTTGAAAAACAACCTCTACTTGTTGACCGCCGACGAGGTGGGCAAGCGCTTTGAGTTGTTTTACAAGAGCTTCCACATGGTGATGGGGGCGCAGATAATCATTTCGGCGATCAACACGGTGTTCACCGGGATCTTCCTCTTCAGTTCGGGTTATCCGTATCCGGGACTGCTGGTCGGAGTGACCTTTTTATGCGGATTGCTGCCCATCCTGGGCAACATCCTGAGCAACACCATCATCGTCAGCGTGGGGCTGACGGTGGACCTCCATCACGCGTTTGGCGCGCTGGCCTTTCTGATCGTAATCCACAAGTTTGAGTATTTTCTGAACAGCAAGATCATCGGCAAGCGCATCCAAAATCCGATGTGGATGACGCTGCTGGCACTGGTGGTGGGCGAGCGCCTCATGGGCGTGCCGGGCATGATCCTCGCGCCCGTGGTGCTGCACTACATCAAGTCAGAGACCTCGCGCGTGGCGGTGACCGCAGGGGTGGGAGAAAAAAGCACTCAGGCCACGGAATCACCCTCTGCAGCGGCAGATTGAAGTGCGTCGCAGGGCCACGAGCCACGCCCTCGGCGAAACGAAAGCCGTGGGGCCAGAGCTTTTCACCAGGGTGTGAAGCGCAGGCCGAAGAGTGTCAACACGCTGAGAGCAAGGAGGGCGATGGCCGGGAGGAAGAACGGATCGTAGTAATCAGCCACCTGAGGCTTCTTTTCCAAAATCACGACCTTCTGCATCTCATCAATGCTCTTGAAGACAGCATGAAGCGCTTCAGGCGTGGCGGCGTTGAACACCTCGCCACCGGTCGCGCGCACGATGCCGACCAGCGCCGGCTCAATGGGGTCTTCCGTCATCAGGATGCCGAAGACGGTAATTTTCTGGGCGCGCAGGGCGGCGATGATCGCCGCGTCCTTCGGCGGCTTGATGTCGCTGCTCTCGCCATCGGTGATGAGGATGATCATGCGGTCGCCGGTGGGGCGTTCGGCGAGCATTTCGCTCGCGCCATAGAGCGCCTTGCCGATGAGTGTGATGCCCCATAACTCGTCCGGCAGGCCGTGACGGCCCATGGAGGGCGGGTCGATCTTCGGGTTGTTTGGCACGATGAAGGGCCGGGCGAGCGCGAAGGACTCCGTGTCGAGCGTGAGGGGCAGCCAGTGGATGAAGTGCCGGGAGAAGATGGTCAGCCCGAACGCGTCGCCCTTCCGGTAGTGGGTGAACTTCAGGATGGCTTCCATCGCCGAGTCGAACCGTGTGTGGCGCCCCTCGGCCTGCGAGCCGTGGTTCTCCGCCATGCTGCCCGAGGTATCGAGGACGATCTGGACGTTGTTCAGCTTCCGCTCGACCTCCGGCGGGTTGAAGACGACCGGGTGCGCGAGGAAGAGGATGGCCAGCGCGAGCAGTCCGGCGGGCAGGCAGTTGGCACACAACACAAGGAAGCGCAGCACCAGCCCGCGCCGCTGCCGGCCGTGATCGAACGGCAACACAATCGGCTGGCCGCGCCGGACCCACTCCCAGAAGGCGAGAATCACGGGCAGGGCGAGCAAGGCGAGCCACTGGGGATGGAGGAAGATGAGGTTCTTCAAGATGCGGCCTCCGGTTCCTGGGTTTTCACCGGCTCAATCGTGTAAGGCGCGATGATCGCCGTGATGTCTTCCCGGCGGATCTTGGAACTTGGTTGATGCAGCCAGAGCTGCAATTGGCGCAGGGCTTCGCCGGTCTTTTCGTTGCGGCTGATGGCGTCAATCGAGGCACTCATCGGCGCGCCCGTGAGCGCCAGCTCTTCGCGCCAGCGGCGGAGGAGGAGCATTTCCAGACGAGCCTTAGCGGCGGCATCCAGCGTGCCGGCTTCCAACTGGCTCAACAGCGCGCGGAGCAGTTCGGCGAGCGTTGGTTCAGGAGCAGCGGCGACGGCCTTCGGCGGCCGGGGGCGACCGTAAAAGATGAGCAGCAGTAGCCACGCAATCCAGAACACGCCCAGCCCAATCAACGTGGCGAAGTAATGGCCGCCCACGTCCACGCCGACTTCCTCAGTCTCTTGGATGCGTGCGTCAAGGTGCTTGGAAAGTTTCGGGTCGCCGGTGAACTTGAACGACGGCAACCCCACCAAAGGGCTCCCATCCTCCGAGGTCAAATAGTCCTTCAGGTCGAACGTCCCCGCGCGGTTCACGATGTATCGCACATCATAGATGCGTGCTCCTGCCGCTTCGGTCGCCTTCGCGATGCGCACGTTCACCGCCACGCCCCACTTGTAGGGCTTCACCGCCACGGCCGGCCCGCTGTAGGTCACGATGGCTGCCTGCTCGACGCCGAGCGGCACGTTGAGGGTATCGTTGGTCTTGCGCGGCCAGAAGCAGATGGCGAGCAGCACGACCATGCACACCGCGATGACCGTGCGGCTGTTGAATTGGTGGCTGGGTGGTTGCGCTTCCATGCTATCTCACTTTTCCGCTCATGCCGCGCTGGCCCAGGAAATGCCGCAACTTGCCAAGCATCGGCTCGTCTGTCGGCAAGTGCAGATAATCAATGCCGAAGCGGGTCAATTCGCTCTTCCAGCCTTCCGCATCCACCCATGCGCGTCGGCCATGGCCCACGAACGCGCGACCGGACTCTGCTTCGAGGCCGCGGAACAAGCCCGCCCCCCGAACCCCCGTCTCCGCCGGGTCCTGGAGATGCAGCACAATCACGTCGTGCTCCTGCGCGAGGATTTGCAGCGCGGGAAACGCGCCGGGGTCGTGCAGGTCGCTCAACACGATGATCATGGTGCGCCGCTTCAATGAAGGCGCGACTTCCCGCGCCCGGTGCGCG
>CAIPBN010000652.1 GCA_903863315.1 uncultured Verrucomicrobiota bacterium
ACGACAGGCGAAAATCACCGCGCACGCCAGTCGCGAGCCTGGCGTCAAGACGCAGGTGCTCGTGTGCGCTGAGGGCAACAAGCCGTTGCGCATGCACACGCAGGGCGCGGATTTCTTCGAGCAGACGCACTTCCTCCGGCGCGGCAGCACAGAGCAGAAACTGGGGGTGGCGACGCAGGGTTTCCTCCAAGTCCTCACTCGCGCCGCCGACGCGACCCAGCGCTGGCCGGCGCAGCCGCCAACGGGCGCGAAGTTCTCCGGTCGTCGCAGCGCGCTGGCAAACTGGCTCACGGACGTGGAGCACGGCGCGGGCGCGCTCGTCGCGCGTGTGGCGGTGAACCGGCTCTGGCAGCACCACTTCGGTCGCGGGCTGGTCGCGACGCCGGATGACTTTGGTCGCACCGGCGCGCTGCCGTCGCACCCGGAGTTGCTCGACTGGCTCGCGGGCGAACTCATCAAGAACGGGTGGAAGTTGAAGCCGATTCATCAGCTCATCATGGGGAGCGCGGCCTACCGGGCGGGGAGTGGGCAGTATTCAGCAGTCAGCAATCAGTCTTCAGTAGGCACGGGAAAAGCTGGCAGCGCGTCGGGACTGAAAACTGAAAACTGGACACTGAATGCTGAACACTTCCTCTCCCGCTCCCCGCGACGCCTCGAAGGCGA
Source organism: uncultured Verrucomicrobiota bacterium (assembly GCA_903863315.1). Classification (GTDB taxonomy): domain Bacteria; phylum Verrucomicrobiota; class Verrucomicrobiia; order Limisphaerales; family SXTU01; genus SXTU01. The sequence goes on from CAIPBN010000652.1 coordinate 664, forward strand.
GGCCCTCCGCGACGCCATGCTCGCCGTCAGCGGCCAGCTCGACCTGACGATGTTCGGCCCCGGCACGAAGGACGAGCGCAGCAAGCGGCGGAGCATTTACTTCACGATGAAGCGCAGCCAGCTCATCGGCTCGATGGTCGTCTTCGACCAGCCCGAGCCGCTCGTGAGCCAAGGCGCGCGGCCCACCACGACCGTCGCCCCGCAGGCTTTGCTCCTGATGAACGGCCCGCAGGTCCGCGAGTGGGCGGAGGCGTTTGCGCGGCGGGTGGAAGCCGAAACGCCCGGCTCGGAAATGCCGGCGCAAGTCAATCGCGCTTATCTGCTCGCCTTGAGCCGTCCGGCGACGGCGAAAGAGCAGTCCAGCGCCGCCGCCTTCCTTTCATCACAGACCGCCAGCTACGAAGCGGAGAAGAAGCCGAACGCCCGGCAGCTTGCGCTCGCCGACTTCTGCCAAGTGCTCTTCGGCCTGAACGAATTTGCGTATGAGAACTGAAACCGAAGCGCGTGCCGGCGATTTGCAATCGCCGTCGGGCGCGACCGATAGCCACGGACGGCGGTTGCAAACCGCCGGCACGGTTTCGCGCCGCCAGTTGCTCCAGAGTGCCGGCGGTGGGCTCGGTTGGCTTGCGCTCGCCAGCATGCTGGGACGCGACACCTTTGCCGGTCCGTTGAACCCGCTCGCTCCGAAGCCCGCACACTTCACTGCTCGCGCCAAGTCCGTAATCTGGATTTTCGCCAACGGCGGGCCGAGCCAGGTTGATACGTGGGATTACAAACCCGAGCTGGCCAAACGCGATGGCACGGAGCTGGCCGGCTTCGACAACAAGACCGGTTTCTTCCCCGGCTCGGTCGGGCCGTTGATGAAGTCGCCGTTCGCGTGGCAGCAGAGCGGGCAGAGCGGCACTTGGACATCGGAGTTGTTCCCGCATCTCGCCCGGCAGGTGGACAAGCTCGCGTTCATCCACTCGTGCTTCACGAACTCGAACAACCACAGCCCGGCGCTGTTCATGATGAACACCGGCGTCACGCGCATGGGTTACCCGTGCGTCGGGTCGTGGGTGACTTACGGGCTCGGCTCGGAGAGCGACGCGCTGCCGAGCTTCGTGGTGATGAGCGACCCGCTGAATCGCGGCCTGCCGAAGGGCAACGCGCTCAACTGGGGCGCGGGCTTCCTGCCCAGCGTGTATCAAGGCACGTGGCTCAAGCCGCAGGGCGAACCCATCGCGAACCTCAAGCCGCCGGCGAATCTCAACGAGCAACGCCAGCGCGCGCAGCTCGACTTGCTAGCGTCGCTGAACCGCGACCAGCTGGCCGCCAGCCCGCTGGACCATGAACTGGGGGCGCGCATCGAGAGCTTCGAGCTGGCGTATCGGATGCAGACGGCGGCGCCGGAGGCGTTCGATGTGTCGCGCGAGCCGGAGCACATTCGGAAGCTCTACGGCATCGGCGAGAAGCACTGCGGACACTTCGCCGCGCAGTGCCTGACCGCGCGGCGGATGGTCGAGCGCGGCGTGCGGTTCGTGCAGGTTTACAGCGGCGGCATGGAGAACCAGCAGAGCTGGGACTGCCACTCGGACTTGGTCGGCAACCACCGTGGATTCGCCTCGGAGGCGGACCAGCCCATCGCCGCGCTGCTCGCGGACTTGGAGCAACGCGGCTTGCTCAAGGACACGCTGGTCATCTGGGCGGGCGAGTTCGGGCGACTGCCGGTGTCGCAGAAGGGTGGCAAGCCGGGTCGTGACCACAACCCGCACGCGTTCACCGCGTGGCTCGCGGGCGGCGGCGTGAAGGGCGGCGTCCACTACGGCGAGACGGATGAGATTGGGTTCCGCGCCGCCGTGAACAAGGTGAGCGTCCGCGACTTCCACGCGACGATTCTGCACGCGCTCGGGCTAGACCACGAGCGGCTGGCCTTCAAGTTTCAGGGGCTGGACCAACGGCTGACGGGCGTGGAGCACGCGCGGGTGGTGAACGAGATTTTTGGGTGAGGCAGGCGACCTTGGGCAGGGGAATCGGGGGCAGGGGGATTTTTGGAGGGGTCTTTGGCTGTGCTTTTCGCAGGCCTGGTAGGCTTGGCCTTGCTCACTCCACGGTGTCCAACTGGCGATCAGC
>CAIPBN010000653.1 GCA_903863315.1 uncultured Verrucomicrobiota bacterium
CCGGGCAGCTCCAGCACCTTGCCCCCCTCCACCGCTTTCACCTCGAAGCCGCCCTCCAGCACGAGCATGCCCTCGGGCACCTTCCCGACTTCGGTCTGCTCAAAGGTCTGCGTGTAAAGCGGCTTGGCCGCAGTCGCGCCGGGTTTCGTGGGGCCGGCCTGGGCCAGCTTGTCCTTCTGCAAGTTGGCGTTGATCCAATTGCGCATCGTCGAGCTGCCCTTCCCATAGCCACCGGGCAAATCAACGTAATCGAAGGTCTGAACCTGTGGGGGCTGCCCCCAGTGCGCCGGGAAACTCTTGGGGTCGGCCGCGATCGCGACGGCGACACTCGCAAACAAGGTCAGGAAGGCGTGTTTCATACGTGTGCTTACTATTGTTCCCAAGACAGACGCCGGCAATCCCGGAATTGTTTCCTCATTGTTCCCGACACGCCACGGTTGAAGCTTCGGGCAATCACCTCGATCCAGCGTGACAATGCCTCCCAGCCTTCACCGGCCGGTGAGCTGTTTGACCGGTTCCAACTCATCAATGAGCGACAATCCGTATAGCCCGACCAGAGGAGACCCAAACGCGACGGCCGACAGGCATCCTCCCGCATACACCGCCGGAGCTGCCGTCATCGTCCCAACCGCCACGATATCCGACGCCATCGCCAACGGCACCAAGGCTAGGGCTGACCGGTGGCGAACGGTGACTTGTGTTGACCTGGCCTCAAACACGGTGAAGCGGCACTCGCCGCCAGCGCGGGCTTCCAAGTGCAGCACCTCCCATCGCTCGACCTCACCAAGCCTTCGCACCAGCCGAATCTCCTCTCCTCGTCCGGCGGCAGGGCGCAGCAAGTCCCAGTTGTAGGTGTCTCCGCGGGCAAAGATGATCGGCGGTCCCACGGGCACTCGTCTCTGCAAATTCATGCCTTGCGCTTCCGCTGGTCCGGCCGCATGCACAGTCGTCGCGGGCACAACGATCCGCTGCACCGCCGCGCCCGCGCTTCGATCCAGGGGCGGGAGCGCGATGGTCAGCGCCGTGGGCGCGGATGAACCTGCCATCCGTCCGTTGGCGTGGAGCAACAGCCGCCCGTCCGCAGTCTGCGCGGCCTCGTGAATCTGAACCACTGCATGAGCCCGGGGCTGCGTGTGGGGCTGGGACATCTGCACCACATGCCGCGTCGCTCGGCAGCCGGTGTGGAACAGCAGGCAAATGGAAAGAACCGCGCAGCGGCTCGCGTCGCCTTTCAGCCAGCGTGACGGATTGATGCGCCGCAACCAGCCGGAGATAATGTGCATTCCAACCTCCGTCCATGAACAGGCTTTGATCCGGCCCTGCGCGGCGTGCTGCCGATACTCATTCAGCCACGCGGGCGTGGGGCCGTGTTCCGGCAATGACGTGTCGGGCCGGCGATGCAGGCCGATGGTCCGGGCCAGCAGCCATTCGAGCGCGTCCCAGAAACGCACGCGATCAAGCACGGGATTGAGGGCATTGGTGACGACGCAGTAGCGAACATTCTTGGGATTGGTATGATGCAGCGCGTGGTGCTGCGGCGTTTGCAGCAGACGGATCCCTTGCAGGAAACTGATGATCCGCCCGTTCTCCCAGCGCGTGCGATGCGCCCACTTGTGGAATTCGTTCGCGTTGGTGCTGATCGCAGCGAAGAGCCAGACGTGCCAGGTGAGGCGGCCCAGCGCCCACGCGATCAGCACGATGATTGCCGAGACCAGCAGCAAATCCCACGAGCTCTGCCACCAGTTGTTGCGGGTCATGTGGCGCGGCAAATGGTGGTGGATGACGTTGGGCCGGCCGATCAAGTTGCCCACCAGCGGGGTATCCTCGCGGATGTAGGCGTCTTCGAACCAGTGAACGACTCCGGCGGCGAATTCCGCGAGCAGGATGACGAGGAGAGCTTGCGTCGAGATTAGGAGGATAGTTTGCATGGCAGTGTTTGTGTTTTCAGCTACACACCTCTCGTAACCCTCCTTGCTTCGGCACGGGTAATTCATAAACCTACAAGCCATTCGCCAAAAACGATGATGAACATCCACCACCTCGAACTGTTCTACTTCGTCGCTCGACACGGGGGCATCAGCGAGGCAGCACGCCGGATGCCCTACGGCATCCAACAGCCCGCCATCAGTGCGCAGATCATCCTGTTGGAGGATCACCTGGGCGTGACCTTGTTTCAGCGCCGGCCGTTTGAACTCACCCCGGAAGGCGCGCGTTTGTTTGCTTTCATCGAGCCGTTCTTCGCGAACCTCCATGCCGTGGAACTGGAACTGCAGGGCGGGGCCGTGCATCAGATCCGCATTGGGGCCTCTTCGCCCGTGCTGCGGGATCACCTCCCCGCGCTCATCCGCAATGTGCGGAAGAAGTTTCCCCAGCTCCGCATCACTTTGCGCGACGGCCACCAGCCCGACCTCGAAGAGTGGCTCGCCAGCAACGACATTGACCTCGCCGTCACGTTGCTGGGCCCTCGCCCTTTGCCGGGCGTGAACTCGGTCAGTCTGATCAAGCTGCCGCTCGTGCTCCTTGTGGAAAAATCCAGCCGCCTCAAATCTGCCGAAGAATTGTGGTCGCAGGACAAGATCAACGACCCGCTCGTCGCGCTCCCGGCTAGCGACACCATCAGCATCAACTTCCAGACCGGCCTTGCCCGGCGCAAGATTGACTGGTTTACCAGCGTTGAAGTCAGCTCACTCGAACTGATCGAGGCCTATGTCGCGAACGGCTTCGGCATTGGCGTCTCAGCGAGGGCCCCGGGTCGGGAGCTGCCGACGAAAGTGCGCGCGCTGCCGCTGGAAGGCTTCGATCCCGTGGAACTCGGCGCGCTGTGGCGCGGCAAGCTGCTGCCGGTTTACAAGGAGTTCCTCACGGAAATGCAGCGTCGGGCCAAGCACGTCGCCTGCTCGTGAAGCGGTGTCCGACGCGGCCACTACTCCGCGAAGGCCTCCAAGATCTGAGCAGCGACGGTGCGCTGGCATTTGTCCACCTCGGCACGGAGCGCCTTGGCGTCCTCCGCCATCCACCGGACAAACCGCTGTTTCTCGCCACGATAACGAATGTGGATCAGGTGAATCTCTTCCCGGCGGGAGCCGTGCAGCCGGTAGAGCTTCGCGGTCACGTCAACTTTGAGGCTGAGGCGGGGATTTCGGAGTTCATAATCCCCGTCCAGCAACACCGGACCCATTTCCATCTCGATAACATGTCGGAAGCCTCGTTGGCTCAATGAGCCGAAGATCTGTTCAGACCCCGTTGCAACGAAGGAGTTGAGCCCAATCTGGTGGTCGGTCCACGACATATCGGATACTTTCCGTATCAACTCCGCCTCAAAGTCATAGTGAGTCACGAACTTGCTCGCGCTTTGGATGGCCGTCTGGATTTCGCTGTCCGGAACACCGGTTGCGGCCCCATAGGCCGAGCCAATGAGGGCACTTGGCGGGAGCCATGCGACAGCGGCGGCGAGCGCTAACGTAGCACCTTCCAACGAACCAGCAGACATCGCTCCCGCCAAAAGCTTTTCGGCAGGATCACCGAACCCGGCGAACACTCTGGCCCCCTCCTTCATGGGACTATACAGCGTGCTGGGCTCGCCGGCTGTCAGTTGGCGCTTCGTCGAAATGCTCACCAGCGCGACACACGAGGATCCCCGAGGCAGCCGTTGCGCAATCGGCTCCACCTTTCCCGTGCTGGCACACCCCGTGGTGAAAAGGAGCGCAGCATTCAGCGCCACAAATCCCACAGCCTTGCTCCAGTTTGAGGCCGTCAACGCGCAATGTTTCATCCGAGCCATGGTTGTTTTCATGGCATCGGAATACCGCGCGCCCCGTCGGCGGCGTTAATTCATAAACCAAGGGCTCCATCGTTTTTCTCGAACGTCCTCGCCCGGAGCCTCGCATCTGCTTCCCACTTGGCCGCGCTTTGTTACCCTCGTCTCATGTCACTGCGCTCCCTTGGTGTTCGCCTGATTCCGCTGCTCTGCATGGCGCTCGTCTGGTCCGTGTCCGCCGCTGAAGTTCAGCGGCCCCCGAACATTCTCTTCGCCATCGCCGATGACTGGGGCGCGCACGCGGGCGCTTACGGCACGAAGTGGGTGAAGACGCCGCACTTCGACCGCGTGGCGAAGGACGGCGTCTTGTTCACCCGCGCCTTCACCCCGAATGCTAAGTGCGCCCCGTCCCGCGCATGCATCCTCACTGGCCGCAACTCGTGGCAGCTCAAGGAAGCGGCGAACCACATCTGCTACTTCCCGCCGGAGTTCAAAGGCTGGGGCGAGGCGCTCGCCGAAAACGGCTGGACCGTCGGTCACACGATGAAGGGCTGGGGTCCGGGTGTGGCCACCAATGCGCTGGGCCAGGCGCGGCAGATGACCGGCAAGGCGTTCAACGCGAAGAAAGCCGCGCCGCCGACCACCGGCATCGGCAACAACGACTATGCCGCCAACTTCAACGACTTCCTCGACACCACCACAAAGGACAAGCCGTGGGCCTTCTGGTATGGCGCGATCGAGCCACACCGTGGCTATGAGTTCGGCTCCGGCGTGGCGAAGGGGGGCAAGAAGCTCACGGACATCGACCGTGTGCCCGCCTACTGGCCGGACAATGAGACAGTGCGGAACGACCTGCTCGACTACGCCTTCGAGGTGGAGCACTTCGACCGGCATCTCGGCCGGATGCTCGACGAACTGGCGAAGCGCGGGCTGCTCGAAAACACACTCGTCGTCGTCA